>CAZWME010001063.1:0-1996 GCA_964634515.1 uncultured Pirellulales bacterium
TTGCCTGGGGGCATGCAAAAGCGATAGAAGAAATTCTTTCTAAAGTGGATTGTAATGTTGCAATCGCCGACCAATTTGCAGACGAAAGCTTTATCCTTGGTAAACTTCAGGAAAGGGGTAAAGGGCTAAGATTGCTACAAATGCATAAGGCTGAACAGAACATAGCTGTAGCAGCTGCATCGATTTTAGCGCGAGCAAGATTTTTAGAAAAACTATCTAAACTATCAAATGAATATAAAATTGACTTGCCTAAAGGCGCATCGCAGACAGTTATAGAAAATGCAAAAAAGTTTGTTAATATGTATGGGAAGGAGACGCTTAGAAAAGTTGCAAAATTGCATTTTAAGATTACTACTAAGGTTCTTAATAAATAGCAGAGCTGTTCAATATGACAGATCTAACGGAACAGAAACAGGAAGCGCATAAGCTCAGAAAAGCAAGTAATTTTAAAGAAGCTCTTCCACTCTACAGAAATTTATGGAAAGAAACAGGGGATCAATTTGACGGCGCAGGACTTCTTCACTGTCTCAGAAAGCTAGAATTATTTGATGAGGCAATCGTTCTTGCTGATGAACTCATCGTCAAATATCCAGACTTTGATTGGTGTAGAAACGAAGTTGTTTGGACTTACATTCAAGGGATACTTGATAAATTTAACGAAGGAGAATCCCTAAGAAAGATAGTAGAAATAGCTAACAAGATAATTAGCTTGAACCCCACCGGGTTAGCTACAAAGATCATAGTTTTTAAAGTTTTAAAAACAGCCAAATCTTCTAATCATTGGGAGACTGTCAATGAATGGGTGGTTAAAATTGATCCGGATTCTCTTAGTAAGAAACCTATGACGGATGATTCAGGTAGGGAGGGATGGAGTGACCAATCTCTCTGGTATAATTACCGTATAAGAGGAATTGTTGAAAAAGGTAATCCGAAAGAAGCAATAAGCATAGCCGATGAAATTTTAGAAAGATTCCCCAGACAAAAAAAATTCTTCCTGCGACTTAAGGCCTTAGCGAACCATCTTCTTGGCAACCTTCCTGAATCAGAAAAGATTTATCAAAATCTATGTAGTGGTTATAAAACTGACTGGTGGATGTTTCATGAGTATGCAAAAGTAGTTAGAGACATAGGCCGCAGAGAAGATGCTTTAAAACTAATGTACCAAGCTGCTAATGGTCATTCAAAACTTGAATCTAAGGTATCACTATTTGAGGATATTGGAATGCTTTGCAAGGAGCTGGGAAAGTACGAAGAAGCAAGAGCCCATCTTGTCCTATGCAAATACGTTAGAGATGAAAAAGGATGGAATGTACCTGAGTCTATAATAAATACTGTTAATGATTTAAATAAAATCATTGGTAATAACAAGGAGCCATCCTCTCTAAAAGAAGCATTGAGTATTTGCCGACGTGAGTGGAGTGAATTATTGGGTAAAGAGAACGACTTAAAGAACTTGTCATACAAGAACCGCAAAGTGCAAAAAGGACTTGTTGGTAAGGTAATCTTAGGTCGCAGCGATCGTCCATTCTGTTTTATTATTGCAAAAGACGAGCAATCCTTTTTCTGTTCTAAATCAGATTTGCCACCTGACATAGCAGATGGGAATGAAGTTGCTTTTGATGCAATTCCATCTTTTGATAAAAAAAAGAATAAAGAATCTTGGAAGGCTTCGAATATACGGCACTGCACATAACACAACATAAAAAGAACGACTGGGGTCTAGCCTTAACTGAGGATAAATTTCGTATGGGATCAAAAATTTTTTTACCATACAACGCGGATTAAAGCATGCTTGAGGTTACCCGCTCAAGGGCTCTACCTCTGTCCAAAGTTATCCACACATCCCTTGACTGAGTGCGTTAAAAGTGTTACACTGCAATTGATAGGAGGTTTGACCCCATGCCGACAAAAAATCCAAGGATCAATGTCGTCTTAGAAGAACCCTTATACGCGGCTATCGAGCAGCTTGCAAAACGGGATAAGGTCTCATTATCGC
>CAZWME010001064.1:0-1994 GCA_964634515.1 uncultured Pirellulales bacterium
TTCATTATCTTTATCCTAAATGGGGGTTGGCCAGTCCCCCTCCGATACACCATCGCGATGGTACGACGCTCTCGATGGCCGATGGACACGCCGAATACTGGAAATGGAAGGGCCGTGAGACAGTGCAAATGCCTCGCAAGTTGGTACCTGCTGATGGCGGTCTGTTCATTGAAGTGCTGAAAGGAGACGACTATGAGCCACAGACAGAGGATGGAATGTATGACCTGTAACGATTGCAAAGGGCAACCTGGGGCAGGTTAGGATATACGTTGGAGGGTAGGCCATAGCAGAGAAAATGCTGTGGCCGACGGAATGTTGACCCGTCACAGTGAGTGAGCGAGAAACAAAGGTTGAGTTCTCGGCGCTGAAGGACTGCGCCGGTCAAAGTGAAAGGAGTCTTGAAATGCGGAATAAATATCATGCTCTTGTAATCTTAGTAATCATATCACTTTTATCGGAAATCGTGGCTGGGAAGATGGGTTCCACCGAATCGGCCCTGATCGAACAAACACTTCAGGCCATTGAAGATTGTATGGCCTGCTCGCCCGGAGAGTGGCCGGATGAATGGAGACGGGAGTATTTAGAGACAATCCGAAAAACGATTGAATTGCATCGGGATGATCCACATTACGCTTTACGGCTGGAGATTCTGAGCAAAGGATTTACACCATGCTGGGAGGGTCTGACAAAAATAAAGGACAGGTCTTTGTTCGACGTATATTGCGCCAGAATGCGTTGGTACACCGAGCATCTTATGGAGTCAAAGTTTCCTTCTGAAGCCGAAAGGCAGAAGGCCCATTCTATATAGAAGGCGAGCGGCCCAGGGAAAAATTCAAGGCAATGAAGTATTTCCACATGGGACACAGACTTGAGAATATCGTCAAACGAGAAAGAGAGCTGTCAGGCTTTCAATAAAAAAACCCAGTGATTTACCACCCTGTGTTAATAATCAGAACCGCTTCCCAAAGAGTTTCCTTAATTTTGCATCAAGCTTTGATTTTTTATTTTTAACTTTTGATTTCCCCTTTCCCTTCTGTGCTCTGGAATTTATCCGGCTTTAGACGTGCTTTTCTTACTTCTGCCTTTAGAGACTAATAAACGCCATATACCTCTAATCCCGCCGATCTGTGATTGACCAGAACACGAATGTTGACGATCCTCATCGGTCTCGGTAGAGAAAGCTTGAAAATACCATCGTGGTAAAGCTTGACCCTTCCGCTTTTATTGAATACTTCTTTATGTCTTCCCGCAGGCGTCATATAAGTTACTTCGATATCATTGATTCTAAGATACGAATCCTTGCTGCCCGTTCTCTTCAGCCATATCTGTCTTATAGGTCTGTGAGATGGATTGCTGCACAGTGTTTCGAGCCACGTACTGTTGCCTGGGGGTGTTGTCCCCAACAGTACCTCTGACGGACCGTGATGCTCTACGACCGAACGGCGCATCCTTCTCGGAAAACGAGGGATCCCTTCGGGATGATATGGAATCCCGGAAATCTCCAGGCCCGTCGATTCGTGGTTGATTCTAATCCGAATCCGCTTTATATACATCGGTCTGGGCAGTGCTAATTTGAACACATCGCCGTTATACAGTTTGGCCCTTGCGTTTTTGTTGAAGGTCTCCTGCCCCCATCCGGCCGGTGTACTGTATGTAATCTCAATATCATTAATTCTCAGGTAGTTCGCCCTGTGTCCGGTCCTTCTTATTCGTATTTCCTTCAAAGGCCCGTCGTATCGAGTGCTGCACAGCGCTTCGAGCCACGTGCTGTCACCACCCGGCGTGCATCCCAGCATGATTTCTCCCGGATAGGGGCTCTCGGCAAAAACCATCGCCGCTTCGTATTCCATAATCAGTTCTTTCATCTCGGCGAGAATCTCATCCACCTCGATGCGGTTGTAAGCCGGCCCGCCTGTTGCGTCCCTCAGCTCCTCTGCGTTAAGGACAATCTCCTCGGCCAGCCCCCGGACCCTTCCTGAATATCCGTTCGCTAT
>CAZWME010001065.1:0-1993 GCA_964634515.1 uncultured Pirellulales bacterium
TCGGAGTTTGGGATACATCTACAGCGCCATTGGCCGGGTTTGAGCTGCCAACGGCACCCTCAATCGTAAAGCTCCAGATGTCACCTTTATGCGTTTCGAGAATATCAAACTCATCGACACGCCAGTAGTAAGTCTTAGCCATTTTAAGCGGACCGGGAGAGTATGTTGTCACTCCCTGAGGCAGTCCACCGGCGGCGCTGTCCACATCGGCAAAATTGTCGCCGAAGTAAATGGTGTGCAGTTTGGCACCGAAACCTGGGGTCCAGCTAAGACTGCCTTCGGGATTCACAGCCTCGCCACCATCAGCCGGGTTGGGAAAGTATGCTGTCTTGGGTGGAACACTAAAGCTCCAGACAGGGCCTTTCCACGGACTGTTCGGCTCGGTATCATTTACCTCATCAACTCGCCAGTAGTAAGTCGTGCCCGGAACAAGGCCGTCCGGATAAGGAAATCCCGGGAAGCCTATAACATAAAACATCGGGACCTGGTTGCCCTGGAATGTGCTTTCAGCGCCAGCGTCCACATCGTCGAAATTCTCTCCCAAATACAAGTCATGCGATACGGCAAAATCACCCGCCCGCCAGCCAAGACTTACCCATGTGTCCTCATGGATGGCACCATCAGCAGGAATGGGAGCCAAGGCAAACGGATATCCACCACCACCTTCCATGGCACCCAGGATTTCTCCCTCGGCCAGCGCGTGGTTGTAAACCTGTACATCGTCAATAATACCCCGAAACCACTGGCCGGTAGCCCAGGCACCAATAACGGTATCACTTGTAGTCCCGAGATAAGGAGCGGCAGTCGCCTCAGCTTCCATAACTCCATTGATGTATATCCTTCTGTTTTGATTCTCAAAATCGTACCAGAAAGTAATGTGGTACCATTCATTCTCCTGAATGAGGTCTCCGACAGTATCGATATCATTATTATAGAATCCCATGCGCACGCCACCAGCCGGCACATTTCCACTACCTGGCCCACCAAGTCTAAAATGCATATCCGTGTCATTTGCACCTGTCAGACCTGTGGAAAAGACAACCTGTTCGCCAGTATACAGCACTGGGTTGACCCACATCGTGACAGTAAAGCTTCGGCTATCCATCGGAATAAACGGAGCCACGACTCGAGCACTGGAACCATCAAACTCCAGCGCGCCGCCAAGTTGGCCTGCCACCCACTGTGCGTTACCTTCGATTACGCCGTCGTTGCCGTTTCCGCTTGAGTCAGCAGCGGTCGTCCCGGAGCCATCGTCAAACCTCCATTGAGCTACCAGCTCTGCGCTGGCCGTGCCCGTTAGAGTCAGACCCAAGATAATAACAAAAGAAACCAGAAAAATCAATTTTTTGGACATAATAGTACTCCTTAAAAAAGTTAAACTACTCTACCTGGGATAGACACCAAGATACCCGTTGTTTTCAACAAACAACTTTTGCTGCGCGGCTTTTTTTACAGAGCAGCGCAAGGACAATCCTAAATATTTTAGAACTTTATTCCAGTCGCACAATAAATTGCCAATTACGGTGCCGGTAGATACAATCGAATATCATCGAAGTACATTATACCAGTACCGCCGGTGACCGAGCTAAGGCCAAGGGTAATGGAATTTACATTTGCAAGGTTCACACCCTGGTCGGCAAAGCTCGTCAGGTCAATAGTCCATTGTGTCCATTGATTTATCAGGGTTGCATCCGGATTATCGTTATTGACTTTGGCGCTGCTATTGAGAGCAACATACATCTGTTCGGGAGCATTTGCAGCATCACCAACGTACCAAATTACCAGTTTATCGACGCCATTTACCGTCCAGTCACGATTGGAAGTCAATGTCAAGGTTGCCTCGGATTTGCCGACTGCGTTATCGTATAACATCGGCATCGACTTATTGCCGCTGTGAACGATAGTCTCTTCGTAAAATGGAGCATCCAAATGACCAGTCTGAGAACCGTTTGTCGGATCGCCGAAACCGTCCACCCAGGCGTTATAAATCCTG
>CAZWME010001066.1:0-1991 GCA_964634515.1 uncultured Pirellulales bacterium
CAGGCCCGCGCTTTTGCAGCAATGGCATTAAGCATACAGCTCAAACCGATTGGACCTGCGCCGAGAATCGCTACGTCGGCATTTTCCGGCAGGCCCGCCCTTTTAACAGCATAGAAACCTATCGACAAAGGTTCACATAATGCCGCCTGTTCGAGAGCAATTTTGCCATTGGTTGGAAAGCAGCATTCCTCCGGCATAACAAGATACTCACATAAACAACCGCCCCCCTGCCCGGGTGTACCAAGAAAACGCACATTATAACAAGTGTTCTCCCTGCCCTGAGCGCACTGCTGGCAATTATGGCAGGGAGCGGCAGGCTCAACAACAATCTCATCGCCGACCTTGACACGGATTACCGAGCTACCGACGGCCTTAACAGTAGCGGAGCATTCGTGACCTACAACGAAAGGATACTCAACAATTTGCTCGCCGATTCTGCCCATCTCGTAATAGTGCACATCGGAACCACAAATACCGACCCTTTCAATTTTCAAAAGAACATCCGTTTCTTTTTGTATGCTCGGTTCAGGAACTTCCCGAAGCTCCATTTGATTCAAACCGGTTAACGCAACAGATTTCATACTCATTCTCCAGAAGGAAAGTAACCTGCAGATTGGTAATTCAAAGTGAATTTAACATATCAACGGCAGAATATCATATTCTTATAGCAGATACGGATATTTTCCGCCAGAACTATTTTGCCGGAATCAGCTTGATCTCAAAAAGTTTCGGCCAAAGCTTTCCGGTTACAAATAATCGGCCTTTCTCGTTGTCATATGCAATGCCATTCAAAACATCAACCTGCATAGCATAGTCCTGCTCAGTTAAGAGTCCACGCAAATCTATCCAGCTAATCACTCGACCCGTCTTCGGAGAAATCCGTGCGATACGCTCGGTAGGCCAGACATTGGCATAGATTTGTCCTTCAACATATTCGAGTTCATTAAGCCCCCAAACAGAAATGCCACGGTCGTAAACTTCGATATGACGGACCTGCTGGAAAGTTTCGGCATCCAGAAAATACAATTTTTGTGTACCGTCGCTCATAATAAATTGTTTTCCATCATTTGTGATACCCCATCCGGCCGTGGGATAATCGAATTCTCTCAACAATTCAAACGTTTCCTTGTTATAGACAAACCCGACATTAGACAGATAAGTTAATTGAATAATCTTATCTCCATAAACTGTTATACCCTCTCCAAAAAATTCTTCTGATAGTTCGTAGGTTCGCAGGACTTTACCGGTTTGAAGCTCTACCTCGCGAAGTTCAGAATACCCATTACGTCCTGTTCCTTCATATAGAACACCATCTTCGTAAAAAAGCCCTTGTGTGAAAGCTTCCCGGTCATGAGGATAAGAATTAACGATTCGATAAGTATAGGTCTTTGAAGTGTCCAGGCTTTTGGAATCCAGACCGAACAGAACAAAGACCACCACTGAGATTACTATCAATCCCGGAACGAATAGCTTTAAGAATCGACTCACAACTATGGCCTTCGAGTTTTATTAAACTAAGAGTGCCTAATAAAATTAATCGTAGCACCGAAAACGAGCATTTCCGTCTCGGCGCCGAAGGCGAAGCAGGCCATCTGAGGATGGTCGATGCAGCCTGACGCCGTCCAGAGGCGAAATAAGCCGTTTGAATGCAGAGTCATTTTGTTAGGTGCTCTACACATTAAACCTGAAATTGATAATGTCGCCATCCTTAACGACGTAATCTTTGCCTTCGAGTCGGATCTTACCGGCGGCTTTGAGGGCTTTCTCGCTTCCAACTTCTCTGAGGTCGTCAAAGGCAAAAGTTTCAGCCCTGATAAATCCTCGCTGAATGTCGCTATGTACCTTACCGGCCGCATTATGTGCAATTGTTCCCTGTTGTATGGGCCAGGCACGCACCTCATCTGAACCAACAGTTAAAAAGCTGATAAGCCCCAGGGCCGAATAGCAACTTTCGACGAACTTGCTTGCCGCTGATTCTGCTATATCCAAAT
>CAZWME010001067.1:0-1990 GCA_964634515.1 uncultured Pirellulales bacterium
TCAGGCCAAAATGTGTCCTCGACATAGCTTTGGCTATGCCTGCGGCGATTTTGACTTTCCGCCAAAGCCAAGAATATTTCACACGTTCTCGTGACAAAAGCAATTTTTAGAGGGTCCCTTATTATTTGTCTTAAGAGTCCCCATTTTGCTTAAATTCAAGGTAAATTATGGAAAAGCACAATGAGCAATTATTACGAAAGCTGCCCTCGGTCGATGTCCTCTTAAAAGATCCCGAACTGGAAATGTCTATCGCCGAGGCCGGCAGGAAAGTAGTGGCCGATTCAGTCCGCCGGGCGGTGGACGAAGTTAGAAAGCTCCTTATCAGCCAAACAGAATCCGAGATAGACGAAAGCAGAATTCATCAGAAAATCATAAGCGATACCAAGCGTCTTATACAATCAGTCACGAGTCCGTACTATCGAAGAGTGATCAACGCAACGGGCATCGTTCTGCACACAGGTCTTGGGCGTGCGGTACTCCCCGCTCAGGCACTGAGCCAGATTCAGGATGAATTGAGAGGTTATTCGCTGCTCCAGACGGACCCTGAAACCGGCAAACGCTCAAAACGGGATACCCGTATCGAACAGCTCCTGCAGCATTTGACCGGTGCCGAGGCGGCGACCGTCGTCAATAACAACGCCGCCGCAACATCCATTGTCCTGAATACAGTCGCCAAAGATAAAGAAGTTATCGTTTCCCGAGGCCAGCTTGTCGAAATCGGCGGTTCGTTCCGCCTGCCGGAAGTTATGGCTTTCAGCGGTGCAAAACTCGTTGAGGTAGGCGCCACAAACAAGACCCACCCGCACGACTACGTCAATGCGATTACCGAAAATACAGCAGCGATCCTGCGAGTTCACCCGAGCAATTATAAAATTCAGGGCTTTTCATCGGAAGTACCGCTCGATGAGCTTGTGGAGATAGCCCACTCAAACAAGCTGACTATGATTGACGACGTCGGCGCCGGAGCGCTTATCGACTTTTCGCAATTCGGCTTCGAACCGGAGCCGACTCTGATCGAATCAATCAATAAAGGGGCCGACATTGTCACTTCAAGCGCAGATAAGCTGATAGGCGCCTCTCAGGGAGGTATTATCCTCGGAAAAGCCAGATGGATAGAGGCCGTGCGCAAAAATCAGTTTGCCAGAATCGTCCGCGTCGGAAAGCTTACCCTCGTGACACTTGAGGCAACCCTGAAACTTTTCCTCGACGAATCGATGGCACTGGGCCATGTCCCGACCCTGCAGATGCTAAGGCGCGACGAATCCGAAATCGCCAGTCAAGCCAAAGGTATGGCCTCCCAGCTCGGAGAAAGCCTCTCTAATTGTGCAGTGACAACCACAGCAGGTTTTTCTCAGATGGGCAGCGGTTCCCTGCCGACGCAAAATCTGGCAACAACACATATAGCCTTACGACCGGAAAAAATCAGTGCAGATTCACTTGCCGGCAGGCTCCGCCAATACAGCAGCCCGGTTTTTACCCGCATACACAACGAGAAGGTCCTTATCGATCCTCGTACTCTTCTTGGCGGGGATGATAAGATAGTCATTGAGGCTCTGCTCGAAATTCTCGGTAATAAACAATAAGACCTATGAGCATATCACAAAAGAACATAACACTCGGCACCGCCGGCCATATAGACCACGGTAAAACAGTACTAATAAAATGCCTAACCGGATGTGACACGGACCACCTCAAGGCAGAGAAGGAACGCGGCATGTCCATCGAACTCGGATTCGCACCCTGCACGGTCTCCGGCCTCGAAGTCGGCATAGTTGACGTTCCCGGACACGAGAACTTTATAAAAACGATGGTCGCCGGAGCGAGCGGTATCGACGGCGCCATTTTTGTTATCGCCGCCGACGACGGTGTTATGCCCCAAACGCGTGAACATCTCGACATACTCACGCTGCTCGGCGTCAAAGACGGCATCGTTGCTTTAACAAAAGTAGATTGCGTTGACCCTCAGCGTGTGCAGAATGTCACCGCCGAG
>CAZWME010001068.1:0-1988 GCA_964634515.1 uncultured Pirellulales bacterium
CTTACCGACAATCTTCCTCGCAGTTGTATGTCCTACAAGTGGGATACCTAATCCAACAAGAACATGATAAAATCCCCGTCCCTTGCTTCCTTGGATAGCATCGTAGAGCTTTCGTGCCGAAACGTCAGCAAAACCATCCAGTGATCTTATCTGGTCTATACCTAGCCCATATATGTCACTTAAATCCCCAACCATTCCACTTCCTACTAATTGTTCTGCCACCTTATCACCCATACCCTCGATATCCATTTGACCTCGACCAGCAAAGTACTTCAATCTCTCTTTAATCTGGGCGGGACAAAAATAATTTCGACAATAATACGTAGTCTTCCAAACCACTTCAACAGGTGAATGACAGATATTGCATTTTGGAGTCCGGAGATTTCGTTCTTGGTTGAAGCATTCACAAGCAGTATTTCTACATACATGGTATTCATTTGATTCCAATTCCACTTTGCCTTCGCACACCGGACATTTCTCAGGTAGAGATACCGTTTGGGAATCAGGTTGGCGATTCTTTACAATTACCTTGATAACCTGAGGTATTATCTCTCCGGCTTTTTCAATTACTACAGTATCGCCACTGCGGACGTCGAGCTTTGCGAGCATATCAAAATTGTGGAGACTTGCGCGTTTAACTGTCGTCCCTGCCAACAGCACCGGCGTAAGATTTGCTACAGGCGTTAAGATGCCGCTTTTTCCGACCTGTACATCGATTGATTCGACAACGGTCTCAGCCTGCTCAGCGGCGAATTTATATGATATGCACCATCTTGGCGCCCTGCCTGTAGAGCCTAATATATTTTGCTGGTCGAAACGGTCAATCTTTATCACCATCCCGTCAATCTGGTAGTCCAGTGAAAGCCGTTTGTCGTTCGAAGCCAGGCAAATACCTATCACTTCATCGATGTCTTTGGCTTTTTTGATATGAGGATTAACGGGCAATCCAAATTCTTTGAATGTCTGTAGTGTTTGG
Organism: uncultured Pirellulales bacterium; assembly: GCA_964634515.1. Classification (GTDB taxonomy): domain Bacteria; phylum Planctomycetota; class Phycisphaerae; order Sedimentisphaerales; family Anaerobacaceae; genus NIOZ-UU13. The sequence continues at coordinate 977 of CAZWME010001068.1, forward strand.
TAGTGATTTTCCCCTAATGGCTCAGAAAGCTCGCCCATTGCATAGGCAAAGAACGAAAGATTCCGTGCCGCGGTGATTTTCGCATCAAGAAGCTTCAAAGAGCCTGCCGCTGCATTTCGCGTATTGGCAAAGGCCGGCTCACCTGCTTCAGTGCGAAGTTCGTTCAACTCGGCAAAAGCACTTGTGGGCATATATACTTCACCACGAGCTTCAAGTACTGCTGGAATTTTATCACCTCTTAATACCAGCGGAACAGTTTTTATTGTTCGCACATTAGCGGTAACATCATCGCCCACCTGTCCGTCACCACGGGTCGCCGCCGTTACAAGAACACCGTCTTCATAGCGAAGACTTATGGCAAGACCGTCTATCTTTAATTCGACCACGTAATCATAGTCCGCCCCCTCAAGCTGTTTGCGCACCCTCTCGTCAAAAGCCTTCAGTTCATTTTCATTATAGGTATTATCCATACTCAGCATCGGTACTGCGTGCCTGGTATTGGTAAAACCTTCAAGGGGCCGCCCGGAAACTCGCTGAGTAGGTGAATCGGCTGTTATAAGTTGCGGATTCGCCTGTTCCAGCGCCTTAAGCTCGGCAAAAAGTTCATCGTATCGCCGGTCGCTTATTTTAGGCTGATTGAGCACGTAATATAGATAATCGTGCTCGCGAATATCGTCCCGCAAGCGTTCGATTTGTCTCTTAATATCTTCCTTTTTCGCCATAACAGCTTATTTATATGCTGTTTGGGCCTATTTTGCAAGCGCCATCAGCCATTAATACGTCTGGAGGAAAATACTCACTTAAATGGAACCGCATCTATCTGGGCAAAATATAGATTTTCAACAGATTAAGGAATTTATTGAAACAATAATTGACAAACTTGCAAAATTTTAGATAATACCGTAAAATTTATATGAACAAAGGCTCTAAAAGCCGATGTATTGTTTTTATTATGCTATTCCCCGATAGCTCAATTGGTAGAGCGAGCGGCTGTTAACCGCTAGGTCGTAGG
>CAZWME010001069.1:0-1985 GCA_964634515.1 uncultured Pirellulales bacterium
TTAACAGCCAAATGCCGTCTTACGGTGCCGGCGGATAAAGTCGAATATCATCGAAATATATCAAACCTGAGCCGCCAGCCGCCGGATTGCCGCTGTTATCAAGACCAAGAGTAATCGTATTGACATTAGTAAGGTTCACGCCGAATGCCTGTAAGTCGATATTCCATTCGGTCCAGTTGGTCATCAAAGCTGCATTAGGATTATCATGATAGACCTTTGTACCGCCATTTAGAGCAACATACATCGCATCAGGGTCGTTAGCGGCCATAGTTATGCCGATAGCCTCATGGGTCCATGCCAATGGACTCACTGAGCCGGTTGTCTGAACATTGTCGAAAGTGGCAGAACGCACTTCAGCGACTTCGTGCGAGGTAATGCACATGCCGATATAGACATTCTGGGCCATTGAAACTGTTGTCGAGCCCTGCTCAGTCCATGTAACGCCATCTGGTGAGACATAACCTGTAAATGTGTCACCCTGTCGCACTATTCTTACCCAATGCGGAGGCGATACGGCCGGAGTCAGGTCATGTACCGAAGATGATGCATCGCCTATGTTTGGACGCCACTGGAAAGCGGCGCCACCACCGCTGCCGGCTGTAACAACGGTCATTGCGTGTTTAGAAGCCGGATCGAGCGTCTCACGAATCATAACGCCGGCTTTAGCCCAGTTATTCGAGCCGGGGCCTACATCGGTTACTTGAGCAGTTATCTCGCCGTCTCCTGACAACTGCTTATAAGCAAAGCGGAATTCATCGGTCGTACCCCAGATATCTGTGCCGGCTCCGCTCATAGTGATTGTGCCATCCGGGTTTTCTACGAAATCTCCAGGATTACCCCTGTACCAGATTGTTAAGGTATCGACGCCTTTCTCTGTCCAGTCACGCACGTCAGTCAATGTCAAAGTAGCCTCGGATTTTCCAACGCTGTTGTTGTATTCAAAAGGCATTGATTGGTTTCCGCCATGGATGATAGTTTTCTCGGCAAACGGAGGACTGGCATAACCAACGACAGAGCCATTTACTGCAGGATTGTCGTATCCGTCTGCCCATGCAAGATATATCCTGTTGCTACCGGGTTCATCGGGATTAAGGTCATTGTAAGCCTCCATATCGTCCACAATCAGAAAGTCAGCAGTCGTAAAGCTCCAAACCTTGCCCATCCAGGGACTGTCTGCATTGGTGTTATTGACTTCATCAACACGCCAGTAGTAGGTAGTATCCCATTCGAGTTTTCCGGGCTCAAAGCTTTCGTCACCAAGGTTTCTGGTGCCTTTATAGTCTGGTGAACTTGTAGTGGCATTGATCACAGCATCTTCATCATCGCCGAAATAAATCTCGTGTGAAGCTGCCTTAATTCCGGCCTTGAAGTTAAGAGCAGTTGTCTGCTTAATATCTGAGCCGCCATTACCCGGATTCGGACCGAAGGCCTGAACAGGTTCGTATGGGGACAGGTTGGTTCCCGGGATAATTGCCCGCGTCGGGATTCCGGGACCCTGCCATGCCACCTGACAATGGTCACCACCGCCGGCTTCTTTCCAGAGTGCCTCGATGTAATATCTGTTTCCCGCCTGCAGGGGGATTGGGTCGGACTGCTCTTCACCTGTTCCCCATGCGTTCAAAGCTGTGTAGCCGCTTTCATTAGCTATCAGCACTTTGTTCTCCGGGTCGTCATCGGTACTCAGCCATAACTCACCATTGTCGTCGCAGTTAAGCCAGAATGTGTAGTCACCGGTTGCGGGTGCATAAACCCAGCCGGAAATTCTGCCTCCATAGTTGTCGGTATCCGGTCCATCCCATGAAAACTCTGTTATCTCCTCGGTTACATCGGGAGAGTTTGGAAACTTAAAACTGTCCTTGAGTGTGTTCAAATCTGTAGTATCGATGTTTTCCCATCGCTCAGTGATAATAGTACCTAAACCGGGGATAGTAGTAGTAAAACTCCAGACGTCGCCCCTGTGCGTTGCAGGAGGATCAAACTCATCG
>CAZWME010001070.1:0-1980 GCA_964634515.1 uncultured Pirellulales bacterium
GACGTTTAATAAAAACAATGTGTTCTTGTTAATCTGCTTGGCTGCAGTAACAATCCTTTTATCTTGTACAATCCAGAATACTTCTCCTACAACAGAAACCCTGCTAAGTGTAGAACCAAAACATTTCAGCAATAATAAAGAACTCGCTGTGAATATTTTGAACAATCCCGATCTGACTTTGGTTCTGGAAAAAGCAAAGTCTATCTTGAAAAAGGGACTAACCGCAGGAAGCGGCTATGGTGAAGTATGGATTCGTGACCTAAATACATTTATTGAGCTTGCCCTGGAAGTTCAGGATAAGGCCGTGCTTCGCCGGTCGCTTTTGGTCTTCTTTCATTTCCAGCCGAAAGACGGCAACATAATCGACGGTTACATACCTGCCGAAAAAGCGAACGTTTCATATAAATATATTAAATCAAAGACAATGCCGAATCTTCTTGGCCATAAGAACACGGTCGAAACAGACCAGGAAAGCTCATTAGTTCAGGCCGTTTACAAATATGTAAAGAAAACCGGTGACTATTCAATACTTACTGAAAAAATTAATGGCCTCTCCGTAAGTCAAAGATTGTCTATGGCTCTTAATTATCTTTTGGAACATCGATACGACTCCGGGTATGGATTGATTTGGGGTGCTACAACCTCAGATTGGGGTGACGTCCAGCCCGAACACTCATGGGGAGTTGAATTAGATTCGTCCAGCCATCGTTCCATCGATATATATGATAACGCAATGTTTATCGTTGCGATAAAAAACTATATTTCACTAATCGCCTCCGAAACTTCCGAGCAAAAAACCTGGCAACCTGTCGCAGATAAAATCAAGGCAAACGTGAGAAAGCACCTTTGGGACAACCAATTACACAAATTTCGCCCTCATATCTATTTAGAAGGCTCTCCCTTCCCAGAAGATTTTGACGAGGACAGAATATATTATCACGGTGGAACCACCATCGCTATTGAAGCGGGAATTCTCTCGAAAGAAGAGGTGTTACAAGTATTCAACGATATGGTCAACAACAAGATGTTCGCCGGTGCAGGTTCAATCGGCCTGACAGTCTATCCACCATATCCGGCCGGATTTTTCAAGAACAAGAGCATGGGGCCATTCTCTTACCAAAATGGCGGTGATTGGACCTGGTTCGGGGGGCGAATGATACAGCAGCTTATCGCATACGGTTATATCGAGCAGGCATATCAGGAATGCCTTCCAATGCTTGAAAGAGTCAGAGTAAATAACGGCTTTTTCGAATGGTACACGGTTGATAATAAACCAAGCGGCTCCGGCACTTTTCGAGGTTCCGCCGGCGTACTCGACAAAGCTATACAAATGTTCCTAAACTGGGCAAAAGGACAGTAGAAGCGGTTTTATTCAGGAGAGGTTCTATGAAACGTAAAAATAACCCGAACCGCAGAGAATTACTCACTACTATGGGAATCTTGCCCGTCCTTGGTATGTCCTCACCTTCATTTTCAAAAGGAAAATCACAAGATAAAGTTGACGCTCTAACCGGTCCCACGTTTATAACAAGGTCTGATCAACAGGATTATGCAAGACTCAAGGCCATGGATTCGAACGACCCGAAAATAGTCGCAAAGCAGAAGAAAATGCCCGTTGGCAAAATCGGCAATCTTAAACTTGGACGTCTAATATGCGGCAGCAATCTAATCAGCATGAATATGCACGCCAGGGATTTGTATTACGTAAAAGACCTTGCTGCCAATTACAACACCGAAGAAAGAATCTTCATGACTCTAAAGAGATGTGAGGAATTTGGAGCCAATTCTATTGTCCTGAAAAACCACAATTTCAAGCAGTTCAGACTGTCACAATATTGGGAACAATGGGGCGGTAAAATGAAATGGATTGCCGACGTTATCACCACGGACATCAACAAGTATGAAAAACTTATTCTCGAACATCTGGAACTGGGAGCATCTGCTGTCTATTTGTGGGGAGGAGCCAGTGACATCTGGTAT
>CAZWME010001071.1:0-1980 GCA_964634515.1 uncultured Pirellulales bacterium
CTCCGACTCTTACCTGGTCGCCGGGTCTCTTTGGTGCATCGCATCAGGTCTTTTTCGGAACAGACGAAGATGCCGTGAAAAACGCTGATACGAGTTCACCTGAGTATAAAGGTACCGGCAACCTTGGTTCCGAAAGCTATGACCCCGGACAGCTACTGTGGGGAACTGACTACTACTGGCGCGTTGATGAGGCAAATAATGCTAATCCTGACAGCCCGTGGAGAGGCAGTCTCTGGAGCTTTACGACGGCCAACTTCCTTATCATCGACGATATGGAGAGCTACAATGACCTTGATGAAAGCCAAGCCGGGAGCAACAGGATATATCTTGCCTGGGTGGACGGATACGACAACCCGGCTATTAACGGTTCTATTGTTGGTAATGAACCTCCTCCCATTGCCGAGCAGACTATCGTTCACGGCGGTTTGCAGTCGATGCCGATGTACTACAACAATGCTGTGGGTAAATCCGAGGCAACTTTAACATTGGCTTCCAATCGTGACTGGACAGTCAACGGTATCAACACATTGACGATCTGGTTCAGAGGTGTTGCGGATAATGCCGCCGAGACACTGTATGTTGCCATCAACGGTAGTACGGTTGTCAATCATGATAATCCCGATGCGGCAACAATAGATAACTGGACTCGATGGAATATCGACCTGCAGTCGTTCGGTGTAAACCTTGCCAATGTCAATACGATTACTCTTGGCCTTAGATCGGTTACTGGCGGTACAGGTATGATGTATTTCGATGATATTCGCTTGTATGCACTGCAGCCTTGAGCCGTGAAATTTTCTGGACTTAAAATTGCTCGGTTGATATTGCAACTTCACGTTAATTCGGGGCCTGTACTGATTCGGTATGGGCCTCGTTTGTTTTAGAGCAGTATCGAAGACCTCTTGCACATAGATTGAAGAAACTCTACCTGCTAAGCAATATCACCATACGTTCAACATTTTACTTAATTTTTATCAAATAATTCAATACATAAAAAAAGCGATTTTACTTGACCCGAAAGTAGGTGATTTGGTATAAATAGACCGACAAGGCTTGTGTCCGCTTATGGCCTGTCCTGTGTGTGCATTTTATTATAGAGGAGGATGTGTATAATGTCGGGTACAAAGGTGCAGGTAAAAATTTTGTACTCTGCACTTATGTCTTGAACATTTCTTTTAACATTCTATATGTAATTTCTGAAGGAGGACTATTATGTTCAGAAAATTGATTTATTTGCTTTCTGTCATGTTGGTGCTGAGCATTGTTCTGACCAGCGGTGCCTGGGCGGATCTCGTGGGATGGTGGAGGCTTGACGAAGGCTCCGGAACCAACGCTATTGACTCGAGTGGCGCCGGCAACGACGGTACCTTCACTGGTGACCCGCAGTGGACGACCGGCAGGGTAGGAGGCGGGCTTGCATTCGATGGCGGTGATTATGTTACTGTACCCGGTACGGCCGACATCAAACCCGAGTCCCTGACACTGATGACGTGGGTGTACTTCGATTCGGTAGCCGGCGACAGACAGGACTACGTCTCCAAGGACGACGACTATGCACTTTCACTTCACGAAGGTGCTGCCGATCAGAAAATCCACGGTATCGTCACAAGCGCCGGCGACTGGTCGGTTGTACACGGCAATACTGTCGTGGAGACCGATACATGGTATCACACTGCGCTAACTTATGATTCCAGCACGCAGATGCTCGTCCTTTATCTGGATGGAGAAGTCGATGCAGAGCTGAGCGTCCCGGCCGGGGTCGAACACAGACGCGGAGGTCCACTGACAATAGGGACATTTAGCGGTCGCGATCTCCAGGGAAAACTCGACGATATCAAGATCTTTGACGTAGCACTGTCTCTGGGCCAGATAAAGGGTGAGATGCTCGGTGGGGGATTTCCTTTTGCTTATGCACCTACCCCGAGAGATGGTGTGTACCATCCGGATACGTGGGTAAACATTAGCTGGCGGGCGGGTGAT
>CAZWME010001072.1:0-1975 GCA_964634515.1 uncultured Pirellulales bacterium
CGTAATATCATCTTGTGCTTCCACAGTCCCATTTAGGGTAACTCGATAATCAGAGTCAATATCCAACGGACCGTCAGAGTCAATATTCCCATTGACAGTTACATCATAACCGGTAAGGTACATATTGCCGTAAAGGTCACCTTCGACAGTCAAATCGCCGGTGTCATCATCGTCGTTGTCGGCGATAAGCGTCAGTGTGCCGTCTGCATCCGCCGATGTTGGTGTATTATAAAGATTAATGTGGTCATCTGCCGTAGCTGTGATACTTCCACCTGAACCAGGTTCAGTAGAAAGTTTTCCATGTGCGTAAATATCCCCTCCAGCAGTCAGAGTCATATTATTATTGGATGTCGTATCTCCGGAGTCCTCATTGAGCGTAATGTTGTTACCGGCATCCATAGTCATCTCACCGACCGATGAAACGTTTGCTCTGAGCTCAATGTCATCACCAGCGTCAACATCCAATGTGCCATCAGATACGACATCTCCGGAAACAGCAACATCTACACCAGTAAGGTACATATTACCGTAAAGAGCGCCGTCGACCGTCAAATTGCCGCCGTCGCCGCCTAAACCATCATCGCTGTCAGCGATTAAGGTCAGTGTTCCGTCTGCATCAGCCGATGTTGGCGTATTATAAAGATTGATATTGTCAACTGCCGTAGCTGTGATAGCTCCACCGGAGTCTTCCTCGGTTTTAAGCAAGCCATGTGCGTAAATATCATCTCCGGCAGTAAGTATTAAGTCTCCGTCTACTGTAACATCGCCGGCAGTTCCGGCCGCCTGAGTAGTTTCGTGGGTAGCAATATCATCAACGCCGAATATAATGTCGTCGCCTGCTTCCACAGTCAAAGCTCCAGGGGCTACATAGTAACTCAAGAACTTGCCGCCCGCTAAAACTACGTCGTCGCCGGCATGGAGCTTTCTGTCGCCTATAACATACGTGCTGTCACGGAGCAAAATATCACCTACTTCGGCTGTGACATAGTCGGTAGGATTACCGCCGTAAAGATGTATCCAGCTGCCGCTCGCCGATATATCAATGTCGCCGTTGAGACTTTCGATTGTTCCCGAGGCGTGATGCATGTAGCCGGCATCGGAACCACTTATATCTGCGTCAACATTAGAAGCCAGCGTCATATCGCCTCTTGAGTAAATGTCTCCGTCAAGCCAGACAAAAGCATTGCCTGTAATGGACAATTCGCCATTAGTAGCACCATCATCAACTGTTACCTCTTTGGTCTTAACGGAATAATCACCAGTACCGAGCGGTCCGTTAAAGCCGCCGAATATATCCAGGTTGCCTTCACTCGTCTTGTGCACCCAGTCATTCGCAAGAAGCTTACCGTTCGTAGCAGTTATTTCCTGGTCGGCATCGGGACCAGTACCTTTAAGCTCAAGTGTGCCGTTCAAAGTCACATCCTCACCAGCAATGATATCACCATAAGATTCTGTTGTATTATTCAGCAGAACACTTCCGCCGGCATTGATGTAATCGCCATAGAGGTATGTCGTTGTATTGGAAGAATAAATCTCGATATCACCACCACTGGTAGTAGTGATGGTGCCGTGAGCATAAACCGAATCACCAGCATTGACTATCAACGTTCCATCTGCTGAAACATCGCCGGGGGTACCACTCGTATCAGTTTCGTGGGTAGCAGCAGCGACGCCGAACATTACGTCGTCGGTGGCCTGAACAGTCAAATCTCCCAGGCCGTCCAGTGTCTTACCGGCTACCAAAACCACATCATCACCGGCATTAAGCACCACGCCGTCATCTGCTTCGGTATTGTTATGCAGGATAATATCTACACCCGCTGTCACATTATCATGCAGTTCTGTCGTACTGTCAGATGAATAAATATCGATACTCCCACCGGCATTATCGATGGTGCCATAGGCGATCATATCACCAACCCCCGCCCCAGGAGGAAGGGTACCGGCGTCTGCCTTAAGTATCAAATCACCATCG
>CAZWME010001073.1:0-1973 GCA_964634515.1 uncultured Pirellulales bacterium
CTTCTCGCATCAATGAATCCATGGGAGTTTAAGGAGCTGGAAAACAGTCGGAATTCCATGTGACATTGTGTCACCAAAATGTCTTCATCAATGTCAAATTTGATGATTGATTGAAACAAAATACCGCAAATATTTACCGAAAAAGTAAAGATTATTTGAAATTTTTCATTTTTTTAAGATTAAGTATCCGGATGAGAAGAAAAATATATCTATGGCTTAAGAGAAGAATCCTCCGGCCTAATGCGGTTACGTCGGGATTTGAGAAATCCCTGATGCCGAAGCCAGTTTGCGCAAGCTTCTGTCCACGTTGAGCATGGATGTTCGCTCGGGCGGACGCCGAAGTCATGGGCGGCAGTCGCATAGATGTGCAGCTCCGCCGGGACGCCGGCTTTCTTCAGTGCAAGGTACATCAACACACTATGCTCTGGCGGGCTGATGATATCATCCCCGCCGTGCGCGAGGAAGATTGGAGGTGTTCCGACCGGGATACGCAGGCCGGGAGCGATCTGGTCTTTGTCCTTCGCCTTCAGGTAACCCGAATAGACTCCAATGGCGAAGTCGGGCCGGCAACTGATTTTGTCCACGTCATCAATTGGCTCATAGGTTCGCTGATCGAAGCTTGTTGCTGTTGCAATCGCCAGGTGGCCTCCGGCCGAGAAACCCACCATGCCGATTTGCTGTGGTTGGATGCCCCACTGGCCGGCTCTGCTCCGCACCAAGCTGACGGCTCGTTGCGCATCCTGGAGTGGGCGCCGGGCGGGCTTGCCCTTGGGCTCATCGGGCCGGCGCGGCACACGGTATTTGAGGATGATGCTAGTGACGCCAATAGAATTCAACCAAGCGGCAACTTCCTCACCCTCGAGTTGCCAGTAGAGATCCCAATAGCCGCCCCCGGGGCAGATCAGCACCGCAGTACCAGTGTCCTTCTCCTTTGACGGTCGATAGATTGTGAGTGTCGGTTTGGTGACATTAGTCACCAGCCTCGTTGGTTCAGTTACCTCGACCTGCTTACGGTCCAACTTCGGCGACATGCGGAACTTTTCCTCGCCGATATTACCACTCTCGTCCGGAGCGCGGCCCGGCCAAACCTCGACGACTAGCGGCTTTTCAGCCCCAACAGTCGGCCAGGCCGCACACATCGATATAACTACAGAAACCATCAATGTGAATCGCATAATTGAACAGTCCTCCTTTCTTTGTAATGCATAATCCAGTCAGTATTCGTTTTGTGCTACAAGCTTAACCAGGTCATCGCGTTCTTCGAGCGGATCTTTTCCTTGTCGGCCTCGCTCTCGTCCAATACTTCCAGTTTCACCAATGCGGGATCGGGATAGTTGAAGGGCATACCAGTCCCGAACATCACTTGCTCGGCCCCCAGGTTCGTGATGAGCTGCCCAAGCTCGTTGGCTAGCACGGCACTCAAGCGGGATAGTCCGATGGCATAATTGGACGGAAGACCATTGTCCTTGCGCCCGAGCGAGTGTCTTGTGTAGCCGATGCCGTTCAGCAAGATAAAGCGTGCTTTTGGATGAGCTTTCACCAACTCGACAATTTCCTCCAGGGGCACATCGGGTACGTTCAGCAGCCAGTTCCGTTGCCGGTTGTCCTCGGCGCGTATTGGAATGGAGATGACCATGTTTCGTTCGGTCGCAGCGTTCACGAGTTCTCGGCAGCATGCGCTGGAGAGTTCATAATTGTGCCACTTGGGATAGAGGCGCAGGCCCGCCATGTCAATGTCCGCCTGGTAGCCGATGGCGTGGCCATCTTCCTCGACCCGGCTGCGAATCTGAATGCCGGAGTTGGCGGCCTGTGTTCCACTCATGCGATATTTGAGCTTAAGCTCGAAATCATCAAGCTCGCCCAATTGCCAAGTAAGGAATTGATTCGATTTCACCGGATTCTGCTTCGTAGAGCGAGCGGTGATTGCGCTCGCGCTGGAGACGACAGCCTTGTCGATCTTCTTAGAGTCCATC
>CAZWME010001074.1:0-1970 GCA_964634515.1 uncultured Pirellulales bacterium
ATGCGGTCGAGGCGTTGTTTGCCGTGATGGGGACCGGCTGTGAGAGTGTCAGGCGTGTCAAGGCGGGGAAAACAGATATGGTTATCGGTGTGTGGGAAGACGGACGAATCGGAACTTTCAGGGACCTTCGCGGCGGCAAGAGCAGTTCGAGCGTTTATATCTATGGTAAAAAAGGTATGACGACCGGCAAATCGGCCGGCTACGCTCCGCTGTTGGAGCAAATCGTGAAGTTCTTCAAGACCGGTGAGCCGCCGGTGCCAGCCAAGGATACGATTGAGATGTTCGCATTTATGAGTGGTGCCAACGTATCCAAAGAGCAGGGTGGAAAAGCAATCTCCATCAAGGAACTTATCGAAGAGGCAAAGAGCAAATACCAAAAGTCAGGGAGTAAGTCAGGGGAATAAAAAATTCAGTCGAGGGCACAATCGAATTTGACGGGAAAGAGAAGGTTAAATGAATCGGCGTAAGTTTATCAAAGAAGCGGGCAGAGTGGCTGTGGGGGCGATTGGGTTTCCTTATGTTATATCTTCTTCGGTCTTGGGTAAGGACGGGAGTGTAGCGCCGAGTGAGCGGATTGTGATTGGCAGTGTCGGCTGCGGGGGGATGGGGATGGGGAACCTGCGGGGATTTCTGAATAAAAAAGAGGCGCAGGTTGTTGCTGTTTGCGATGTTGAAACGTCCGGCAGCAAGGTGTATGGGCCGAACGCTAACGGCTATGGGAATAAAGGTAAGCAGCTCGGAAGAGAGGCGGCCCGAAAAGAGGTGGAGCAGTTCTATGCCCAGAGAAGCCTTTCGGGGGCGTTTAAGGGCTGCGCGGGTTACATTGATTTTCGTGATTTGGTTTCGCGGGATGATATTGATGCGGTTGTTGTAACGACGCCGGACCACTGGCATATTCCGATTTCGCTGGCTGCGGTGAAGGGGGGCAAAGATGTATATTGTGAGAAGCCGCTGAGTTTGACCATATCTGAGGGACGCGTGCTCTGCGATGCGGTGAAACGTTATGACCGTGTGCTTCAAACGGGAACTCAACATCGTTCCAACTCAAGAAAGCGGTTTATCAGCGAGCTTATTCGCAACGGGAGGATTGGTAAGGTCCATACCGTTAGGTGCAGGATTGGTGGAGGGTCTTCCTGCCCGCCTCAGCCGGTTATGCCGGTTCCGAAGGGTTTTGATTATGAGATGTGGCTGGGGCAGGCACCGTGGGCACCGTATACGGAGAAGAGATGTCACTATTATTTTCGCTTTATATGGGATTATGCGGGCGGGCAGATAACTAATAATGGAGTCCACGCATTGGATTTTGTGCAGTGGGCACTTGGGACTGACCGGACGGGGCCTGTCGAGATCCAGGGCAAAGGGAAGTTTCCCAAAGACGGGCTGTTTAACACGCCGACGAACTGGGACATCCGGTATAGTTACGCAGATGGCGTGAAATTGCTTTTCAGCTCCGGTAGAGGGGGTGTGCGTTTCGAGGGCAGCGACGGATGGATACAAAGCTCGCCGTTTGATGCTGAGCCGGAATCGCTTTTGAGGTCGGTTATAGGGGCGAACGAAATTCACTTGTATGAAAGCAATGACCACAAGCGCAATTTCCTCGAGTGCATACGGACGCGGAAAGAAACGATAGCACCTGTGGAGGTTGGTCATCGCTCGGCCTCCATCTGTCATCTTGGCAATATAGCGATACTGACAGGTCAAAAGCTGAAATGGGACCCGGACAAAGAACGGTTCACAAACAGCGACGAGGCCAACGGGATGCTCAGCCGTACTATGCGCAGTCCGTGGCACTTGTAACAATTGATTGTCGAAACAAGAAAAATTGGTCGGCGTTGGTTTCTGCGAGCATCGGTGGCGGTGCCGATTGGGCTTATTACTTCGGCAGCTTATACAAAGCAAACGAGGGCAAAGATTAATTGTATCGATTTTTCCCTCTGCGTTATCTGACATGAAAAAGTTATTACAATAAT
>CAZWME010001075.1:0-1968 GCA_964634515.1 uncultured Pirellulales bacterium
GTGTGTAATTTCGCACCGAAACCCGGTGTCCAGCTAAGGCTGCCATTTACTGCAACAGTCTCGCCGCTATCAGCCGGTTCCGGTAAATAAGCGGTCTTAGGTGGAATCATAAAGCTCCAAACATCACCTTTCCACGGACTGTTCGGCTCGGTGTCATTGACCTCATCAACACGCCAGTAGTAGCTTGTGCCGGGAATAAGGCCGTCCGGAAAAACGAATCAGGGGAAGCCGGCAACAAGAAATGCAGCAGCTTGGTTACCCTGGAATGTACCTTCGGCACCTTCGTTGACAGCATCAAAATTATCGCCGAGGTACACATCGTGCGAGGCTGCAAAATCTCCGGCCCTCCAGCTCAGGTTCACCCACGTATCCATATGATAAACACCATCCTTCGGGTCCGGGCCGGAAGCCAATGGATATTCTGCTCCACCTCCTGACATGACACCAAGAATCTCTGTGTCCATCAGCGCACGTTTGTAAATACGCACATCATCGATGAGACCTTCAAACTCACGGCCGCTCTGTTGCGCGTTGGCACCAATTAAAACTGGGTAAGAGCTAATACTCATCGTTCCCGAAGTATCCTTGGATGCATCCAAATCGCCGTCAACGTACAGGTAGTACTTTGCCCCATCATATACGCCGGCGATGTGATGCCATTCGCCATCATTTACATTTACATCACCATGAAGCCACCAGTCGCCAGGTGTCCCAGTCACACCTGTGCAGGCCCAGCACAGATTGTCGGTTGATGTCTGCCTTTGCAGCCTCCAGGAGTCATCGCCCATGGTGAAGATAGCCTGCCAGTCAACAGTGAACTGGGTAACTTTTATCCAGCACGCGACTGTGATTTGATCAGTTATGTTGAAGATTGGGTCATCTCCGATATCCACGTAATCCCCCTCACCATCATACTCCAGCGCGCCGCCTAACATGCCGGCGACCCACTGTGGATCGCCATTGAGGGTGCCGTCGTTCCCACTACCGGTTGCATCTTGTGCTGTTGTACCGGATGTCTCATCAAACTTCCAGTAGCCGATAAGATCCGGATCAACAGCTTTTGCCGCGCTCGCCAGAACCAGGCCCAGCACCAAAACAAGAGAAACTAAATAAGTCAATTTTCTATACATAATAGTCCTCCTTCAAAAAAAGTTGAAATAATTATTTGTGTTTTGGTCACTCGCCTCCGCGAAGCGCTTTGGCGGAGCGGTGCACATCAAAAAATTAGTTTTTCAAATAAACACCCGTGCCTGCAAAACTGACAGGTACAGGCAACTGCTGCCACGCAGGTTTCCTGCTCCGCTCAGCATGCCATAGGACCTAAGCCAAAAATCATACTCAGCAAAGTCGTATATAAACGGATTTATGAGCAGAATTCCATACGCCATAATTTTATATTTGTGCTTACCCTTCCTCGACGATTTTAAGTTGCATCAGAGGGGCCATATCCTTGACACTATTGAGACGATTGCCGTAGAAAACTACGCGATGAAGCAGCGTCATCATATCATTGCCGAGTACGCCACTACCCCAATTATGCGCCATCCTCCGTGCATTAGATATCTCTGTGGTAATTTGAGTACGACATCCACGGTCGTGGTAGTCAGTCTGTTCGATGATTTTGCCGGTGGAGATGAGCATCGTGTCGAGGTTAGCCAGCTTGGCGCAGGTAATCTCCTGTCCTACTCTCATCTGAACTTCCAGAGATACTCCCTGGTTGCTGTCGCACTGGGTGCGAATCAAGAAGGGAGCCCGCTGTCCGTTCGGCCCATCGAGTTTTGTGGTCGAAGTGCAGTGGGCATGAATCACCGCATTCTTCGAGGTGTCGAATAGCGGGTCACTGACAAAACCGGGAACGCCAAACGCGTAGTTGAAAATAAGCATAGTCAGCATTGAGTCCATGTCCCCCTCACAGGTGCCGACCAATCCGAGGTCATTTAGTTTACTGAAGGTCAGACAGCCTTTGGC
>CAZWME010001076.1:0-1961 GCA_964634515.1 uncultured Pirellulales bacterium
AGCTTTAATTGCCGTTTGTATTGTTGGTGCGTTATTTGCCAGTGTTGTGGGAAAGACCCTCTGGCGAATGGTCGAAAAGTTCATAATGAACACGCCCGTTTTAAGTAAGGTCTATCCTTATGTAAAACAGATAACTGATTTTTTGTTTGCACAGGAAGAGCAGGAAAAACTGCCTTTCTCAAGAGTTGTTGCTGTCGAGTACCCAAGAAAGGGAGTTTGGTCTTTAGGGCTGGTTACGGGTTCCGGACTTACTAAGGTGACCGACAACGTCAGAAAGGAATTTCTTACGATTCTTATACCAACTTCGCCGACACCATTTACCGGCTTTGTAATAATGGTCCCGAAGAAGCAGACCATAGATATGGATATGACAATAGAGGAGGCGTTTAGGTTTACCGTCAGCGGGGGAGTTATTACGCCGGGCCAGAAGCTGAATGTGGCTGCTTTGCCGCAGCCCGGGACGGAAGATCAGGAGTAAAAAAGGATATTGTTTTAAACTCTAAAAAATCAGTTAAGGAGAATAATATTGCTTTTTACAATCAGTGGTAAACACATTGAAATAACGGAAGCTATCAGAAAACACGCCGAAGAGAAAACTTCCAAGCTTCCCAAGTATTACAATAGTGTCAATCAGGTTGAAGTGATTATTGACGGCAATCAGGGTGGTAGTAATACCAGCGTTGAGATAATTGCAAGGGCCGAACACAGCAAGGTTTTCGTTGGCACCGAAACCGGTGAAGATGCTTACCGTTGCATTGATATGGCCGTACACAAGCTTGAGCGACAGCTCAGGAGAGCAAAGAGTAAAGAACGAGATCATAAACACACCGCTGGTCCGGAACTGACGTAGATTGGTTCATGGGATATGTGTTTTGATTTAGCTTGATAGGCTGTTGTGAATTTTTTTGGGCTGATAAGATGAAATTTGAAGATTTTATCTGTTTTGAGGCGACTATTCCGGAATTCAAGGCCGCCGACCGTGATGGTGCTATAGCCGAGCTTGTTTCTTCACTTAATAAAGCCGGAAAGCTTGGTGAAAGTAATAGTAAGGCGATTGCCAGGGCCGTGATAAAAAGAGAAAACGAAGCAAGCACGGGAATGGGTAAAGGTGTTGCTGTTCCGCATGTGAATCATAAGGCCGTTAAAGATGTGGTCGCTGCGGTTGGACAGAGCCAAGCGGGTATTGATTTTTCCGCTCTCGACAAACAGCCGGTTTATACGGTAATACTTTTAATCAGCCCTGCTAATGAGCCGGACAAACATTTACAGGCAATGGAAAATATTTTCAGGAATTTGCAATATGAGAAGTTCCGCAGGTTTCTAAGGCATTGCCGCAGCGCCGAACAGATTGAAGACCTTCTCAGGGAGGTTGATGAAGGCTCGTCGTTGTAATAAGTAGTAACGTTGGTTTCTGCCCGTGAAGGAGTGGGCCCGTGACCCGAGAATGAATGCTGAGAAGAATTCATTGGAAAATGTGGTTTGTGAAGCGGAAGTTGAGATAAAAAACGCCGATGGCCTCCATATGCGCCCTGCAATGCAGTTTGTTGATATCGCAAACCAGTATAAAAGTGATATTACTGTCAGTAACAATGAAACTCAGGTCGATGGCAAGAGCATTATGCAGATGAGCATACTCGCTGCGACTTGCGGGACAAAGCTGAAAATCAAAGCCGAAGGTGCTGATGCCGGCAAAGTAATAAGCGCTCTGAGAGAACTCGTGGAAGAAAAAATGTTTGGTGAGCCGGCGCCGTGAAATTAATTATTAAATAAATAAAAACCGAATATGGAAATAAAAAAGGGAATAGCTGTTTCGCCGGGCATTTCTATTGCTAAGGCGCTGATTATTGATTCCGAAGATTATCGGATTCCTCACCGTTCGATAGAGACTTCACAACGGACTACGGAGATCCAACGTGTCAGAAGTGCCTTCAAGAGTGCTATTATCGAATTATCTGAGCTTG
>CAZWME010001077.1:0-1957 GCA_964634515.1 uncultured Pirellulales bacterium
CTGGCCGATAGAGACTGACGGTGACGGCTTTTCGCTGCATCGAATCACCGCCGAAAACTACGGCAACGACCCGGATAACTGGATAGCCTCGACACCTTCGCCCGGCGAGTGAAAATCCACGTAAGAACGTTCAAAATGTTATCTGTCGGTTTCAGCAAGATGCCGGGATAGTCACCTGTGTTTACCTTGACTGCCGTACGGATCGGCCCTATCAAATCCCCTGCTAATCAGTACTCAAATGCCTCAATTCAACTTCAGGAAAAAAATAGCTAATTCAATACAATCCTATATAATTATGGCTGTTTCACTCTCTTTGACAAGTCCTCTTATGTTAACATGAATAGTAGAAAAAGCGGATGGTTTGGAGCTTTTTTGCCGATGATTAGTATATCTGCGAATAGCGTATAGTACCAATAGCAATTACGAAACGCTTAGGTCGCAGTTGATTCTGTAAAGATAGGTTAAGTCGATAACAAAATACATATTAGGATTCTTAGCTTTTAGAGGATGAGCATTGAGTGAGACAGGCAAGTTAGTGCCAATAGGTACCGCTGCGAAAAAAGCTGGCATTTCGCGGCAATCTCTGCAATACTACCTTATGGTCGGATTGCTTAAGCCCTCGGAAGTAACGCCAACCGGCAGACGACTGTTCGATGATAGTGATATCGAACGAATTAAACTGATAAAAAAACTCAACAATAGCGGCTATCCTCTGCGTGCTATACGAGAGTTATTTCTGGAAGGCCAAGGCCACTTGAAAGGGAGCGAATAGTGATTGACTATGAAACCATCCAAAAAAGGCGCAATATTGTTGTGGGCGTCTTTGTAATAGTAGGTACGTGTGCGCTCGTATGGCTTATCTTTAAGTTCGGCGATTTGCCAACAATTGTCACCAAGCTCGATTCTTTTGAAGTTAATGTTCAGTTTCCATCGGCATCGGGAGTCCAGCGAGACACACCCGTACGGTTTTGCGGATACCAGATCGGCAGGGTCATCAATGTGATGGCTCCTGAAGAGCGGGATGATCTTCTGACCGGGCACAGATACCATCAAACCGTCGTTATCCTGGCTATTGACAAGCGATACATTGACATCCCTTCAAACGTCGAAGTTAAGCTGATGACACGCGGCCTGGGTAGCAGCTATATCGAGCTTAAGGTAGACCCGGAAAATCTCCCCGCTCCACCTCTCGATCCTAACGAACCGGAAACTAAATTTTTAAGAAACAACATGTGGCTCCAGGGCTCGACCGGTATGACCAGCGAATTCTTCCCTGAAGAAAGCCAGAAGAAACTGGACGGACTGATTGAGGGTCTTGGGAATTTTATAGAAAATGCCAATGTTATTATTGGCGACAAGGAGAATAAAGATAACATAACGAAAACTCTGGCCAATATGACCGAGGTGACAGAGGAAGCCGTGGAAACTCTGGAGGAACTTCGAAAATTCGCCGCTTCCGGAACATTAACTTTAAAACATGCCGATTCCAAAATAGATGAAGTCGTTACGACCATTGTCGATACTGGTGAGGAATTTCAGGAATTCGCCTCCACGGCAACTTCAACTTTGAAAAGCGTTGACACAAAAGCCGATAAACTCATCACAGCTATGGTCAACACAAGCGAAGAGCTGAGCGAAGCGACATCACAGTTACGTATGGTACTGGAAAAAATCAATACCGGCCAGGGTACTGCCGGCAAACTCATCAATGATGGACGGTTCTATGAAAATCTGCTCGACAATACCGAGCAGTTGCAAGCACTGCTGCAGGAACTAAATTTGTTGATAGACAAGGTTCATGAAAATGGCCTTCGCTCGATACTGTAGGGGAGACGGTTATCTTACTGACGCCCTTCATTTAATATGGGCAGATATAATCAAATGTCACCGACAATAAGGAATTACGCCCGGCAGGATTCGAACCTGCGACCTTCGGTTTAGGAAACCGACGCTCTAT
>CAZWME010001078.1:0-1183 GCA_964634515.1 uncultured Pirellulales bacterium
GTCCCATAACCTAAAGCAAGGATGGTATTTATTATCGCCGGATGCTTTCTTACGAAAGCATTTTGCGGTTTGAAGGAGCCAGCTATCTCACTCAGCTTGCTCGTCATTCCGTTGACCCATGTACTATCATCACCCCTGACAGTTATCGAGTTTTCTCCGTAGTCCCCGTGGCGTAAATCTATATTTATATATGAATTGTCTTCATAACGATGGAAGGTCAAAGAGACAGAAATAACTCTTTTGCTGGATAAAAATGAATTAGGATCAAAGATGCTGGAATCTTCACTTTCAAAAGATGAATTATCGGCACATCGAGCTGTAAAAGAAACTGATGATCCTTGTTCATTTTTTTTGCAGACGATGTTCTCATCAGATAATATTTTTGATAAACGAAAGATATCCTCAAGTGTTACAATTTTGTTTTCGATAGCCGTGTAACGCGACTCTCTTATCGTTGCCATTTAATTTACCTTTGGTTCATAGCCCAACGGCAGGCATCACCTGGACCAAAAGCCGCCTGGCTTTTGGGATCAGTGTGCATGCCCTTGTTGGCTTTTTAAGTATCTGCTTTCAGAATCTCATCACAGTATTCTGAGCCGTGAATTGAACACCAACAGCTCTTTAAAAGATATGCTTTTGAAAAATCAAATTTCTTATCGGAATCAACATCCAATTCAGACCATAAATGAACCTTCGTTCCACTTGGGCAACCACAAGATTTTAGAGCCTTTTCTGACTTAATATTTAAATAAAATCTTTCTGATGCAATCAACTCATTGTCTTTCGACATTGATGCGAGTTTGGAAGCCATATTTACCGGCCTTCCAGCCCAAACCTCATTCTGCCTGTCTGTTCGTCCACGATACCGTTTAAACCCTAATTTCCTAACAAGAACCGTTTTTTGGTCTATCCCTATATGGCATCCAACCATTACATCAGTTTGTTTCCGTACCCGAGGTGTAAACTCTTCTTTTGCAAAAGTCTTGAAGGTAACTGCGGCAGCTAATGCCCTGTGAGCCTGGCCGGAATCAAATAAAGCAAATACTCCGTCGCCCTTTAAATCAATATATGGCGATTCAAACTCACTGAAAAGGTGTACAGCAGTGCCTGTGAAAAGACGATAGGCCCTGGCTGTCGTTTTATCATATTTTTGGGCGCTTAATTTGGTCGATCCGAGCATATC
>CAZWME010001078.1:1193-1956 GCA_964634515.1 uncultured Pirellulales bacterium
CAACAAACACGCAAATTACGTCAGGTATTCGAAACCAATGTGTCTTGTTCTCAATAGGTATTGCTGTAGTATCGGGGATAGAGTTTCTTAAAGTAATAGATGGTGTCTCTTTGAAAATCGATACCTCATTGTCCATAATTTCTTTAAATCTGCTTGGGACTTGATTTGTTCCGACCATTTTTGCCTCTTAAGTTGTTAATTATTGGAATAAGAATAATGAGAGGTGTAAGAAAAACAGCGATATTTAGCCAAAGTGCTATTGAGAAAGCTCTGAATTTAGTAACGGCTATTTTGGAGTTGTATGTAATTTGATTTATAAGATCTTGTTCATATTGAGAAAATTCATTATCTAAACTGTAACGCTCTCGGATTAATTTTGCATACTCATCTTCAGAAAGTTTTGCAATATCAGCAAAATATAGAGGATTAATGAGATTATGATGTCGTTTCTTATTTAAATCAAATTGAGTAAGCTGTGGCAAAAATGAAATTAGAGAGATCGCGGCTCCCCCGATAAATAAAATTAAAGACAATTTAAGATACCAAACGGGAATAAAGGCGATCTCCATTTTATTCAATAAACAACCAGCGACGGCGAGGGAGACCGTTGAGTCAAATGCCACCAATACAGCATTTTTGGCCTCTGCATATTTCAACCAATCGGCAACTTTGGTGTATGTGTCTTCTAATTTATCCATTTGTTAAAGCCAACGACGCGGATCAGCCGCCGCTGTATGCGGTCGGCTGCATTTGCCTTGTTAGG
>CAZWME010001079.1:0-1955 GCA_964634515.1 uncultured Pirellulales bacterium
GATTGCAAGATTCAGGATGACTTCCAGCAACTTTTAAAGAAGATACTTGATGCCGACAGGCTTATATTCGCCACCCCTGTTTTTTTTATGAGCGTCTGTGCACAGGCAAAGATGCTTATTGATCGCAGCCAGTGTCTCTGGGCGTATAAGTATGTTCTAAATAAACAGCTCTTCAAAACCGAACGCGACCGCCGTGCAATGGTCATCGCCGTGGGCGGCTCAAAGAGCAAAAAACAATTCGACAGTATTCGATTAACGATGAAATTTTACTTTGATGTGCTTGATATAAATTATTCTACCAACTTATTTACCAGTAAAGTTGATGATATAGGCGAAATACAGAAACATCCTATAGCTCTTAAGGAAGCGTTCCGCCTCGGCAAAGAGCTAATAACCGCTGAGTCTTCACCACCCCAGAAGCCAATTAACGTCGAATTATTCTAAGCCTGCACCAATTCATAGTTTAACATTATTGGCAGCTACTCTTTGTCCTCGGGTTTAGCTATTTTAATAACAAAGAAATACACAATTGCTCCCAGGAAATACAAACTAAGTGACAAAGCAATTGCAGCGGCCCAGATTAATTTGTCGTATTCGCCCTCTTTAGTCAGGGGATGATAAAACTTGGATGCCAGCCTCTTTAGACAATCGATGAGCATTATCACAGTAAAAATCACACCCGCGACAGCCAAGATAGCCAATAAAGCCTGAATCCCAAATATTGGCCTTATCGGCCAGAACGGAAACCTATACCATGTATACATAAAAGATACCTCTTAAAATAATTTACCATTTCATATAAAACTCGTGAGCTATTTTCACTCCCTTTCCTTCAAAATATAACTTCGGCAATTTATAAATCATGCTTTGTTTATTCAGTCTTCGATGATAAGTATGAAGAAAGCCCAATAATCAGAATTGCAATCAAAATCAGAGTAACACATATAACAACCGGCGTAGCAATATCCAACTTCATCTCAATAAATATGGGTAAATATGCTGCTAAGATAATGAAAATGATAAAGCCGATAGCCCGGCATGGATATGCAAAATTCATTGTCCAGCCAGTCCATTTAACCGGTTTCGGCACAACCAGACGCGGGTCTTTTTTACAGTGATAAATTGCACCCCAGTACCAGTTATTCTTGTCTTTCCAAAGGATTTCTAATTCCTCTTTTGTCATTATTATCCATTAACTATGAATATTTTATTTTCGGCCATCTAACAAAACAAACAACACTACAATCGTAACCACAATTGCCATCGAAACAAAATAATTATCTGTATGCTTTGCTGCTACTGTTATTATTAAAAATCCCTATCTGCTCGAAGAAAGCTCAATTAGAAAAGGGCCTATACCAAATCGGCATAGGCCCCAAATTTATTATTTACTACACAATTTTACTTAACAGTCAAATCCCGGTTTAAGGTGCCAGTGCATAGAGACAAATGTCATCGAAGAACACAACTCCTGAGCCGCCGGCCACAGGATTGGTCCTGTTGCCAAAACCAAGAGTAATCGTATCGACGTTTGTAAGATTTACACCCTGGTCTGTAAAGCGCGTCAGGTCGATATTCCATTGTGTCCAAACAGTATTTTTTGTAGCATCAGGATTATCATTATCTACACCAGCGGTCCCATTTAGAACAACATACATCTGCTCGGCGTCGTTAGCAAAACCGCCTCTGAACCAGATTGTCAGTGTGTTGACACCGTTTACTGTCCAGTCACGATTGGAATTTAACGTAAAAGTCGCCTCGGACTTACCGACGGCATTGTCATAATATATCGGCATCGACTGATTACCACTATGAACAATAGTTTGCTCGGTAAATGGCAGCTCGGGATGACCAACTACAGAGCCGTTAACAGCCGGGTTGTCGTATCCGTCCACCCAGGCCAGATATATCCTGTTGCTTCCGGGCTCACCTTCATTAATGTCATTGTAGCTCTC
>CAZWME010001080.1:0-1954 GCA_964634515.1 uncultured Pirellulales bacterium
GGGTCAGTCAGAGCCCTTGACGGCTTAAACTTCAAGATAGAGAAGGGCGAAATTTTCGGTTTAATCGGACTCAATGGTGCAGGCAAAACAACCGCCCTCAGAATCACAGCCACATTATTGCGGCCTACTTCGGGCACTGTAACTGTTTTCGGTCATAGCGTGGTTGAAGACGCTGCAGAGGTACGCAACCTGATCACTTATCTTCCCGAAGAGGCTGGGGCATACAAGAACCTCTCAGGGTTTGAGTATCTCAGGTTTATGGCAAACTTTAGAACCAAAGACAAAGCGGAAATAGAGAAGCTGGTTGATGCGGCAGCTGAAATTTCTGGTTTAGGAGAACGCCTCAAAGACAAAGTGAAGGGCTACAGCAAGGGCATGAAACGGCGGCTTCTGGTGGCGAGGGCGCTTATGACGAAGCCTAAGCTGGCGGTATTGGATGAGCCTAACAGCGGCTTAGATGTCCTTCACTCAGTTCATGTTAGAAAACTCATAAAGCGTTACGCGAAAGAGCATGACGTAACTGTTCTTCTTTCAAGCCACAACATGCTGGACGTTGAATATCTCTGTGACAGGGTTGCGCTGGTAAACAAGGGTAAAGTCGTTGCTGAGGGCTCTCCATCAGAGCTTAAAGAGAAATACAATGCGGTTAACCTTGAGGAAGTGTTTGGGGAGGTGGTTGGTTTTGCTTGAAGGCTTACTTAATATCATAATAAAAGAAGTCAAGGAAATGGTCAGAGACCCCAAAATTTTGTTGGGGATGATAATTGTTCCTTTGTTAATGTTTCCGTTAATGGGTTTTGCAGTCCAAACATCAATGGAGTCAGCAGAACAAAGCATACAAGAAACGTCCATAGCCCTGATAGACCAAGACCAAGGTCCAGTTGCACAAAGATTTGAAAACTATTTAACGGAACGCAATTTCACGGTAACATATCTTGACGATTTGGCAGTAGATGAAGCGATAACTCAAATTCAAGACACAGATATCACCAACATTGTAATTATTCCGTCAGGATTCAGCGAGAACATAACTGGAAACGGAACATCAAACCTAACAGTTTACACTCCATTCGAAGGAGGAGGCGGAATAGTCTCATCCATGCAATCAGCTACAATCACCAATCTGCTCTACAGTTTTGAAAGCGAGATTGTTAACGAAAGAATCGACGCGGGATACCCAGAAGCAAACGCGACAGAAATTTTGAACCCCATAATGTTGTCGGAAAAATCTATAGTTAAGGGCAAAAGCGCCGACATCAGCCCTGATGTTCTGTTCGGTTTGATGATGGCACAAACGGTTGTTATGCCCGTAGGAGTAATGACTTTGCTCATCTTTGCTATGCAGTTGGCTTCTACAGCGGTTGCGTCAGAAAAAGAAGAAAAAACGCTTGAAACCTTGTTGACGATGCCGATCAACCGCACCACTATTTTGATGGGTAAACTGACGGGTTCAATTATTGTGGCAATTGTTGGAGCGTTAGCGTATCTGGTCGGCTTCACTTACTACATGAACTCGTATACAGGTTTGATACCAACAGGCGCCGTAGACTTGGCAGCCATAGGGTTAGAGCCCACAATCGCATCTTACACAATAATGGGAGTTTCCTTGTTCATGGCGCTACTTTCAGCCTTAGCATTAGCAATTTCGCTTTCCGTTTTCGCAGACGACGTTAGAGGCGCCCAAGCCCTTGTAGGACCTCTCTTCATCCTATTCATCGTCCCCATGATGTTCAGTATGTTCACAGACATCTACTCCTTACCGTTCCCGCTGTCAATCATTCTGCTTGCGATACCGTTCACTCATTCCATGCTGGCAACCAACGTGGCATTCACTGGAAACTACATAGGAGCAATCGGCGGAATCGTCTACATGGCAATCTTCACTATCATAGTCCTGTACATAGCATCAAGACTCTTCGGCACAGAAAAAATCTTGACAGCAAAACTGAAGTTC
>CAZWME010001081.1:0-1950 GCA_964634515.1 uncultured Pirellulales bacterium
CCGACGGATTCACATTCGATATAGAAATCATAATGCGGGCCCAAAAAGAAGGTTACAAAATAAAAGAATTTCCTATCGACTGGACCTGCGACCGTGACAGCCGGCTATCACCGACCCGCAGTTCCTGGAGCGTTCTTTCCGAGCTGCTGAATATCAGACGGGTTATGGCTAAAAACAAAAACCTTTCCCACTGAGACGGGCAAAGAACACAGCACACAATCACTGAGACAGTTCATTGTCTTTCCACGGACCGAAGCATAAAATCCTTTCTTCCTGTGAATCTTCACCCTGGCCTTCCAGCATAATAAGAGCCAAAACGTCCGGGTGAGACTGACAATATTGCCTGATTTCATCCGGGCTCATAATCATAAATGCGGTTGAAAGGGCATCGGCCGTTGCTGCATCAGAGGCCGAGGCCCAGGCAGCAATTTTGCCCTTAACAGGCTGAACTGTTCGGGCGTCGATGATATGCCGGCCTTTCTGCAGACCCGAACCGCTCAGCGCCCGGCCCTGAATACACGGACGGGCTAATACCTGTTTGTGATTGTCGGGATTGCTTAATGTCAGGGGCCAGCCTTGTGTCTGGGCCGGCCCGTCAAGAGCCAATACAGAACTATAGCCCCCGGAAACCAGAGCGATTTCAATACTCCAGTCCCGCAATAATTCAGCAACCCTGTCAACTGCATAGCCTTTGCCTATGCCACCGAGATCAACCTGGACCGGACTGACCGATAGCTGGACCGTATGCTCAGACTCATCCAGTTGCAAAAGGTGCGCACCGGTATGCTCACAAGCAAGATTCAATTCGTCTTGTGAAGGTCTTCGAGGATTTCCATCCTCGTCACGCCAGCAACTCAGTAAAGAGCCGATAGTAATATCGAAAGCGCCTTTGGTCTCGGCATAAATCCTGCAACCAAGCTTCAGACAATCAAAAGCATCCAAGCCAAGCAGCAAAGGCTCATTGGCAGGCAGGTTATTAATACGGGCAATGTCACTGTTTTCGAGGAATCGGCTAAGCTCGCCTTCGAGCCGGTCCACCTCATTGAAGGCGGCAGCGGCGGCCTGACGGGCATAGTTCTCATCATCCTCTACCATAATAATCTCAAAAGTTGTCGCCATCGCCTCATGGCAAAAACGCTTCAAATCGGAGATTGATTGACAATCCTTTCGAACAAAACAGGGCTCTGGTTGAGGTTGATTCATTTTTTAGATGACTCCCTGATTAATTCCTCGGGATCCGGGCTTACATAGTTAGCATCCCACAGGTCTTTTCTGACAAAGCCCAGCAGTTTTACCTTCGGGCGCAGCCACATATAATAAGGCTCATCAAACAAAAACATATACATTTGACGCTGTTCGAAAGGAGTCAAAGCATAAAGCTTATTGGTCAGCGCAGCTTCAACTTCGGGAGAGCAAATTATCAATGGCGCAGATGCCCCGCTGTTATCCACGCTCTCCCACCAGTCAATACTTTCATATTCAAATCGGCGAAGGTACCAGGGCAGCGGCCAGTAATCTTTACCCGGGCAGATTACCTGAATATGCATCCTATAGCCGTCCGGATGCGCCCGGGCCATTTCTTCGATACGCTGAACTATCGTGAAGACCTCAACAGTAGGATGAGCATAGACATAAGGATTGCGACTGTCTGAATAATACACGTAATTGCTCCGGTAGGCCTGCCAGAGCAGGAAAACAGAACTCTCGAATATCAGCAAAAGAATTATCAAACGGGGTACAATGTTCGGCAACAGCCTCACTAACACCACCGCCCCAACACCGGCCAACAAAATCATTCCATGCGGAAAGCCCAACATGCACCAGGGAGTTTTATATGGGATTAAAGAATACACAACGGACAGGATGAGGGTGTAAAAACCTAAGAATCGAACCAGATGAATATTTGCATTTGAGAGACCTTTTTTTATCATAGCGGCTGCAAAACCGACC
>CAZWME010001082.1:0-1949 GCA_964634515.1 uncultured Pirellulales bacterium
CGCTGCGGCTTTCGACGCGTGCGGCAACCTAAGTCGAAGAAAGGTCCAGCAATGCGGAACGCGAGACGGATCACGCTCTTGGGCATCTTGCTGCTGTGCACGGGCTTCTTCCTGCCGCAGGTCGGAGGGTGCAAGGAGGACGTCGTGCCCGTCATGTGGACCGTGGAGAGCCATGGGATCTTTCTGGTTCAATGGGGTCTGCCGTTCGTCTTCGCCTTCGCCGCGGCCATTTTCCTTGGCCTGAGGCGGCTGGCGCGAAGCGAGAATGCCGCCAAGTGGATCACGCGGGCCGCGTGCGTGTTCTGCGTCCTCATTCTGGCCTATGCCGGCGCCCTGGAGGCCTTACTGTCTGTGGATCTGGCGCCACTGGTCGTGGACGACGTCTGGGGGGCCGTTGCCGGTGCCTCGCTGCTGGTAGTGGCCGCAGGCGTCGTGTTGATCCTCATCCTGGCGCCAACCACAACCAAGATCCCGGCCTCTTTCTTCTGCTGCGGCAGTCGGTCTTCAGCCGCTTGGCCGGGTACGAAGATACCAACGACGCCGATCGGACGAGTGTCGATCCGACGATCCGCCACGTCGTGGGCGGGCGCGCCAAGACCAAGCAGGCCGCGTCTATCAGCCAAATGGGACTGTTCGAGACCGAGGTGCTCACGCAACCGGAGAATCTCCCCGCCGTGATGGACCTGTGCGGCCGATGGATCGACACCGTTCACCACCGCAAGCCCATCCCCGAGATCATCCTCCACATGGACAGATCGGTCAGCGAGACCTACGGGCAGCAGGAGGGCTCGGCCTACAACGGACACTTCGGCTGCACGTGCTACCATCCGCTGTTCTGCTTCAATCAGTTTGGTGATCTGGAACGGGCGCTTCTGCGTTACGGCAACGTGGCCAGCGCCGACAACTGGCCTTCGGTTCCGGGGCCCATCGTCGGGCGTTACCGGGACCTGGACAGCCGCCGGTTCTTCCGTGGCGATGCCGCGTTCGCCCGCCCGGAACTGTACGAGTACCTGGAAGGAGAACGCTACCTGTACGCGATCCGCCTTCCGGCCAACGCCGTGTTGTATCGCGAGGTAGAACCGCTGCTGACGCGGCCCGTGGGCCGTCCGTCGAACAAGCCGGTAGTCTGGTATCACGACTTCCGCTACCAGGCCGGCAGTTGGGACAAGCCCCGTCGAGTGGTCGCGAAGATCAAGCACCACAAGGGCGAACTGTTCCCCCGGGTCGGCTTCATCGTGACGAACCTGCGCCGGAAGCCCTGGCAGATGGTGAAGTTTTACAACGGGCGCGGCACGGCCGAGCAGTGGATCAAGGAGGGCAAGAACGCGGTGAAGTGGACCACCTGTCCTGCCATGACTTCGTGGACAACCAGATCCGCCTCCAACTGTTCGCCCTGGCGTACAACCTGGGCAACTTCCTGCGTCGGCTGGCGTTGCCTCGCTCCGTGAAGCACTGGTCGCTGACGACGCTGCGGGAGAATCTCATCAAGATTGGAGCGAAGGTCGTCACGCACGCGCGGTACGTAATCTTCCAGATGGCAGAAGTGGCCGTGCCCAAGCGACTGTTCCGGGCGATTCTGGAGCGGATTCGACGGCTGCGCCTGCCGGAGACGGTGCCGCGATGACCCCAACGACGGACGAAACAGCCGGAGGACGCTGAGGCGACGGGGACGGTCTGTGCGGATTGGCAACGGACGCCTCTGCAGGGGTCGGCTTGGGCGACGTCATGGCCCGGAAACGGCCCGATGGTCCCGTCATCCAGCGGGAAAAGCGGAACCGGATGTTGCAGTCGCGGTTAGAATCTTCAGAAAGGCCGACGGTGATCGTCGGCGAGAGGTTATCCAGGGAATCCCGGATAAAGTGACAAAAGGAAAGGACACGAAGCAATGAGAGCCAAGACGATGACAGGTATCTGTGGGGCGCTGATCGCCATGGCGATCGGGGCATCGA
>CAZWME010001083.1:0-1948 GCA_964634515.1 uncultured Pirellulales bacterium
CCGCCCGGTGTGCTTGCCGGATAGATCACCCGCCATGTACTCGAACTGTCGGCGGCCAGCCGTGGGATAACACACCAAAGCTCGAGCGTATCTTCGGCCGTCTCGACGATCTGACCACGCAACATCATGCCAGTCGTTCCATCGCGAGACAACATCACGTCCGGTGAAGCAGCCTTACCTCGCAGCCCGACGGGCAGTGTGATGGTAGTGTGGATAGGAACGTTTTCGAAATCGACGTCACCACCTGTGATCCGCAACTTAATTTCGTCGGCCACGCTTGTCATACTCAGCACGCACAGTACTAACAAGACAAACGTAAACCTCATATAATCTCTCATCCGGGATTTGCCATTTAATATCATAATCGGTACTCCTGCATGCAACATAGTCAATAATACCATGCCGTAGACATGATGTCAATGTCCCTGCTCATGGAAAATTGTATGTCCAAGGAACATCATTTCCCCTTTCGAAAAATAGAGCATCAGAACCTGGATCGATGGCGAATTAGGAAAAATGCAGCTCAATAACATCTTTATCGTTAAGGACATGGTTTCGTTGTGTGTTTTGGCCGTCATAAACGCCCGTACCCCAGATTCTTGCGAACTTGAGTTTTTCTGCTAATTGCCGGTGAACAGTCGAGGCAAGGTCCATAACCGTAGAGCCTGCCGGAAGTGTGAACGGGTCCGTCATATCCGCTGGCTTGCCGGGCGGCTTGGAATAGATGCGGATTATGCCTAATAATTTAAACAGCTTTTCCGCCAGCCCTGCGAATCCCCCGTCGCCAACCGCTGAGACCTCCACAAATTCAAAAGGATATTTACATAACTTCTTAAGATTCTCAAGAGCACCGGCCTTGGCGATGTCGGTTTTTGTGCATATACAAAACGCCTTTTTTCCGAGCACATTGCCCTGGCTGTCATGCGCCGGTGTTTCACTGTCGAGAAGCAAGCTGCGTGATTCGAGAAAATCCAGACAAATAAGCATCTGCTCCTCTACATCTTCCGAAAGGTCAATCACAACGGCTATCAAATCGCAGTTGCGGTACGTCCCTACCTGCCCCGGGGCGCTGTAGTCAGCCGTAATCGGGGGCATATCGACTAATTCAATCTGGATGTCCTCGAACGGAACCATCCCCGGCGCCGGGACATTGGTCGCAAAGGGAAAGTCCGCAACGTTGACTTTCGCATTGGTCAGACCTGCAACGATGGAGCTTTTACCGCAGTTCGGTGTACCCAAAAGAACAATCTGACCCGCTCCGCTGCGCGGCACGTGAAAAATGTCCACGTGCTTGCCGCTCTTTTTTTGCGCGCCCACCTCTTTGAGCCTGCTGAGCTTCTTCCGAAGGTCAGCACGCATGTGGTCCGTCCCTTTGTGCTTCGGCATCACACGAAGCATTTGCTCCAGCGCCATAATCTTTTCGTCGTTTGACGTGGCGCTCCGAAACCACTTCTCGGCCTTGAAATATTCCGGTGTAAGGTTAGCTGGCATCTTCCTGAGAATCTCGAATTTCGCCTGCCTTTGTATCTGTATAATCCGCAAAATCCGCGGTTTTTTATTCAGTGAGTTTTTCTACTACCAGGTCTCCTACCTCGCTCGTCGAATATCCCATTTTCCCTGCTTGCATACTCTTGAGCTTATTGCCGGTTAGATACATCACCGTCTGCTCTATTTTGTCTGCCGCCTCGTCTTCCCTTAATGTGGCCAGCATCATCTGGACTGAGCAGATAGCCGCTAACGGATTAATAACTCCCTTGCCCGTGTACTTCGGTGCACTGCCGCCGATAGGCTCGAACATACTGACGCCTTCGGGGTTGATATTTCCCCCGGCCGCGATACCCATACCGCCCTGGACCATCGCGCCAAGGTCGGTTATAATGTCACCGAACATATTGCCGGTCACCAGAACGTCGAACCATTCGGGATTTTTCACCATCCACATACACGT
>CAZWME010001084.1:0-1948 GCA_964634515.1 uncultured Pirellulales bacterium
CCTTTTATGGCAAGACAATGCACATGGATGGCTTGATCTGATGCACAAAGGCCATTCTCTCGCTCGTTTCATGTATGCACATGATACGCTGACCCCACAGCGTCGCTTCGAGACTTACAAGCCGTTCCTGCACATCTATGATCACGAAGGCCGGCGGTTGACAAACGGCCCCGATGGCGAGAGCGAATACCTGGCCAAACAGATCCTGTATCCGCACCACCGAGGCATCTTCATCGGCTGGAATCGACTCCAGTTCGAGGGCAAGAGATACGACCTATGGCATATGAGCGGCGTTGAGCAGGTGCACCAGGAGTTCTCCGAGTCCTGGGCCGGTCCTGTGGCAGCCCGGACAACGGCTGTTGTGCATTGGAACGACAACCAAGGCGAGCCGATCCTTGCGGAAAGGAGAACGATGACGATATATCGCCCGAGTCGGCCGACGATGGCGATGATAGATTTCCATACCGAATTGACGGCCGTTCGAGGCGATGTCGAGCTCAACGGCGATCCCGAACACGCCGGCGTCCAATACCGCGCCCACAACGACGTGGCGGCCGGGGGCTCCGACATCAAGGCGAAATATCTTTTCCACGACGAGGCAATTAATCCCCGCAAAGACAAGGATCTGCCCTGGGTTAGCATGACGTATGGTCTGGATGGCAAGTACTACACCGTCCAGCACATAAATCACCCCAACAATCCCAAAGATACGATCTATTCAGCCTACCGTGACTACGGACGTTTCGGTGCATTCTTCACCGACACGGTCGAGAAGGGCCAGACCCTGACTTTGCGCTATCGCCTCTGGATCGGCCAGCGAAGTAAAGCCCGACGTAATCGGTGTACCAGCCGTTATGCAGCCTACGTCAATCCGCCTAAGGTTGAAGTCATTCCGTAAAGTCCACCATCGGCCTTATTCGATGTAAAAATATTGTTGTCATGAGTGATTCTTCTGGCTGCTGTGGTCAGTCTGACTGTCTGCGTTGCCACATCGTTTAGAAAATACAAGACTAAATTAATTAATTCTCGTTACATTTTTTACTTATTTCTCTTCCTGAATGATAAAGATATAATCGAGTTGCATTTCTCATAAGCCTAAACTAAAATTCACCTGATAAAAAGATAGAGAAGAAGCTTTTCAAGAAAGGGTACCGTTGATTATGGAATGCCAGAAAGAACAGAATTTAATAAATTGCAATTGTACATATCCCTGTAACAAAAAGGGATTATGTTGTGAATGTATAAGGTATCATTTGTCCATGAAGGAGCTTCCCGGCTGCTGTTTCCCGGATGATGCGGAGAAGACCTACGACCGCAGCTTTACGGCTTTCGCAAAGGCCTGGAACTTATAAGTTTACCATAGAACCTTTCATTTCAAGCAAACTGAAGATTCTTAGGATTATCCATTTAAGAACGCCGGATCAAATTTGATCCGGCTTTTTCAGAAAAGATTGCGTGGGTTTAGAAGTGGTTTCAAAACCGCATCTAGTAAGTCTTATCGTAATAGACCAGATATTGTCCTTCATGATTGCTCGCGGTCAAATTAGCCCACTTGACAAATTTCACCGATCCGTCCAGATAACCGACACCCAGTCCATCGGGTTTCGGGTCAAAAGGAACACCTTGATTCCAGAGGAACTGGCCCCGAACATGTGAGGCATACCATGCCGGCCAGGGGCCATTGGATCCCACGGCATCATATCGGTTGTAGCAGAAGCAGGTGGCCAAGGTTCTGGAGGTCGGTCTATCCGAGAGCTTCCGCGCGGTGACATACTCCCGGCCTGTGTCCGGATCCTTCCAGCTACCGCGTGCACCCCAATAGATCCATCCAATCTGAAATACCTGCGTATATTGTGGTGACGACTGCCGAGGTTCCAACCAGTCCTCTTTGGCCTCAAAGTATTTGCGCGCCGTCTCACAGGTTGCATGTTCATCGGTCAGGCCGTAA
>CAZWME010001085.1:0-1946 GCA_964634515.1 uncultured Pirellulales bacterium
TGACCAGGTTTAGCAAATTGCCAAGGCTGGTCAGCCTTTTTAACAATATCGGGAGAGGGGTTATGAGAGAGAAGAACCGTTTGCCGTATACTGAGGTGATAAGCATAGCGGTAGTGTTAAGTGTGGCTGCTATGTCGGTTGTTCCGAAGTTTACTGAAGCTACCCAGGAATCCAGGACTTGCGAGTTGATCGACGGACTTCATCAGATGCGTTCTCAGCTTGATTTGTACCGTGTTCAGCACGAAAACTGCCTTCCCCCGGTTAATTCTTTCGAGAGTTTCAAAACTGCTCTGGCAAAAAAGGTAGGACAGTACGGTCCGTATGTCGAGGAAATTCCTGTTAATCCTTTTAATAATCTAAATACGGTTCGTTTTGACGGCGAGCCGGCGGGAGCGGATAAAGCCGGATGGAGAGTTGATACAAAGACCGGATTATTCCAAACCGATGATTCCACCGCACACGCGGCTCTTTAGAAAGTGATGTGAAGTTATGAAGAATGCGAAAGCTTTCACGCTTGCTGAGGCAATGATGGCCACGGTTGTATTAGGTATCGCCGCGGCTGGCGTGCTGCTTCCATTTACATCTGGAGCGGCTGTACGGACTGAAGGTATGCGCAGAACCTTGGGTGCAAAGTTAGCGAGCGATTTGATGCAGGAGATTGTTAATACACCGTTTAATCAGATAGTAGCAGACTATGGGGCTTTTTCCGAAGCTCAGGGCCAGGTAAAGGATGCCGGTGGGGTGGTATTTACAGACTCAAATTACGCGATGATCAGCAGGGACTCGACGTGCGATTATGTTTATGTCCCACAGGAAAGCGGAACGGGAGTAGCGAAATTTATTCTTGTTACGGTTCGAGTTTATTACAGTGGCAAGGAAATTGCTGTTATAAATCGACTTGTGAATGAATAAGGAAACCGAGTTTGGTATTCAGGTTTATCCCATATGAGAGATGTGCGATACAAGAAAGGTTTTACGTTAGTTGAGCTGCTGCTTGCATTGATTGTTACTGGCATAATATTAGCCGCAGTGACTACACTGGCTTTTGCTGTCGGTGCTGCAAATGATACAACAGATGACACGAGCCAGATACAGGCGCAAGTCCGTTTCGCAACACTTAGGATTTCGGAGCTGATTAGACATTGCAAGCTGATATGTGGAACACCTAACAGCAACATAGCTATCTGGCGAGCGGACAATAATGGTGATGGACAAATCAATATAAATGAATTGATCTATATCGAAAGAGGGGCGGGCAATGATTATCTGAGATTTTGTGAATTTCCTTTATCCGATGCTTCAATAGTAAACTTGAGCGATATTCAAACGCTCTCAACGAATATTTACAGTGTTACGTACGTACCATTGGTACCTCAATGCGTAAATGTGCAATTTAGATTTGATGTGCCCCCGCCATATAGCCGATTTGTGAGCATTTCATTTGACGTTTTGGAAAATAAAATTGTCCGTCAGTACCAGATAAACACCTCTCTTTGCGGCTGGGCAGGTAATTTGCTTGACGCCGGCGGCAATAATATCGTGAGTGATGACGATTAGTATAACTCCACGAATGAATAAGGCGGACTGAGAACTGCTGACGGCTAATGCTTATCGGCCTTTATATGCTATGAAAAGAAAAAACAAAAATATGTTAATAATACCGATTGTATATCACGGCCCTATAAAAGGTTGGAATATTTCGATAATTCCTGTCGTACTGTTTTGACGATTGTACCAATTCTGTTGGCCTTAACTGCAGAAGGTATAGGAGATGATATTTATGCTGGTTTATCTGTACTTGAAAGCACCAAATCGGAAGAATGAATCTGATGGTTCTGCCGATCCGGGCGGGTCGGATAATATGAAAGATTCTGTAGTTCGTTTGGGACGGTAGATTGGTCGGTAAAGATAGGTCATTAATAGGACGAAAAAAGAGCAAAGGGAAG
>CAZWME010001086.1:0-1944 GCA_964634515.1 uncultured Pirellulales bacterium
TTGACAAAAACTTTAGCGACTGCATCAGTCCCCAGAGTTCGTTGTGCTGCCCTGTACGCGGGTTTTGCCGTTAAGCTTGCTTCTTGTGTTCGTGAACGATACTGCAGTATATTTTTAAGTTTCTCTGATTTGTTAGCTAAAACAAAACGTTTTCCAATTATCGTGTGTTCTTCTTTTCCGTCAAACGTCCATGTCGTGAGACCCTGATACTCTTTG
Organism: uncultured Pirellulales bacterium; assembly: GCA_964634515.1. GTDB lineage: Bacteria > Planctomycetota > Phycisphaerae > Sedimentisphaerales > Anaerobacaceae > NIOZ-UU13. The sequence continues at coordinate 217 of CAZWME010001086.1, forward strand.
GATTTTACTATATTATATTTACCCTTTTTTTCAGCTTCTGATCGAGCAACGTTGATGAAAAACTCGTGAAACCGCTCCAGCATCTGCTCATCCTCAGCGTCGATAATCAAAAACACCGTATCTTCAGGACACATTGCGAGTGTAATACCAACTCCTGTTAGTTTCGCCAGCGCCGTTCGCCAGTTTGTGCCCAACGTGGTTTCAATAAAGCTGATTATATTAAGGAATTCCTGGAACTGAGGTTTCGATGCCTGTTGTTTGTATAGCGGCAATGCCATTATAGCCGCGGTCGCTTCGTCGTTACAAAATGCTTCGAGCAGTGCTTTCGGCTTGGTTACTTCCAGAACAATAACCGCATCTTGTGGAATCCACTTAATAGCAGGGGGCAAGGTCTGTCCCATTGCTGAGGTGAGCGAGATAAAAGCGGCCACTACCAAGGCCAGTAAAAGTACGAGTTTCCGGGACATGCTATACCTCCTAAACTTCTAAAACATTTATTAGTATTACATCCTAATATTAAGCATTATGCCAGCTAAATGTTACCGTTTTGTTACGGTTTTGTTTTTTCTTATAATTTTGTGTAATATTTTTATTTCTGTTCCTTTTCTTATACTACGAACAGTTGGATAAACATAGTAATAATACAGTATTAACAACTGGAAAATATAGATGTTCACCAGATTGCGATAAGAAACAGCCAGCGATTATTGTGCGGCAGCCAGGGCTCGTTGGCCTGGTAATCCGCATTTGGCTGCGGGTGCATATCCAGCCAGGGACGATCATGGTCGGGCCACGCTCTGGTTATGCCGTTGACAATAGCTCCCGGCACAGCGCCGCGCGGATTACCGGGAATTGTATTATATCGATGATGATACTGAGGGACAAAGACACTCCCAACACCTTCCATTGTGGAGACGCCATAAGGATTTCTGCCCAGAATCCAATGTACCTGGTTTTCCGCAATAATGCGGCCTTCGGTGAATCCAAGTTTTTCAAGCAAAAGACCCTCGTAAGCAGTATCTAACAGTTCGCGACTCTCGCCGACATACCAATTATTAACATCCCGATAATGAAGAAAGAATATAAAGCTACCGTCATCGTCCCTGCGTCTTGTGATTTTGAAAGGATTGCTGCAGATAATTCTTAGTTCTTCTAATCTCATTTTACCGATTGATTCTATTTTAGGGACCAGCTTGTCTTTTGGAAGGGCAACCGCATATTCAGCTAATTCACGAAAGCCCGATGTGTTTTTTTTGTCCTCTGGTAACAGTGTTTGTGCGCGTTTTCTGGCCGCATCTCGGTATATCTGTTTTTGGGTTGCACTGTAAAGGGCCAGGATTACCGGCATATTACCCCCGTGTTTTTGGTAGAGACGTTCCGCGAATGCAAGGTATTTGGGTACATATTTTCCCAGTAGTGCGAAGCCGGGCATACAGGCAGAAGCGTTTACCATATTACCACGAACGCGGCGTTCATCGCCGGTGCCGGGCAAATTGTCAGTTTCTTTTTCGGGTTTACCCCAATAGCCGTAACCGGAGCTTATTGTTGCTATCATATCCAGAGTTTCAGGATTGATACATTTCTCTAAAAACTCAGCGCCCCAGACAGCTTCGTCCAAAATATCCGCTTGGCCGTTTTTATCCTGGTCGAACTGGTTAAAAAAATCTTGGCGATTATCGTAGGCAAAAGCCAAAGCGTAAACAGATTCGGGTGTATAGCCGTTGTATT
>CAZWME010001087.1:0-1942 GCA_964634515.1 uncultured Pirellulales bacterium
TATTTGAACAGAGACTGCGCCTTTGCCGCAACCAAGGTCTAAAACTTTTGCTGTATCTGAAGATAGAGGAAGAGTACTAATCAAATCAAGGATTTGATCGACCGAACTACCCAATGCCCATAAATCCTGAAGCAAATAGGGCATGTGTGGTAAGAGCTTTTTTTCTACTTCCAGCGAATTGGCCACAGATTGCTGGGGATTATCACTCATAGCACTTTCCCGATTTGGCGGTATAACATTCAAGCTCACCTGCCGCTTTGGAGCGTATTGGCATTCCCGTCCATATGCATGGCATTGTTATGTGGATTTGAGTTTTTTTATACCCTATTGCTCTACCAACTGAATAAGATTACCGCAGGTATCGTCAAAAACGGCGATAGTTACCGTACCCGTTTTCGTTGGCTCAGTGGTAAATTCCACACCCAGTTGTTTGAGTCGCTTGTATTCTTTTTGGATGTCATTTACAAATAAACTTGTTGCAGGAATGCTATCCTCAAAAATCGCCTTTTGATACGCTTTTGCAGATTTATGGGCGTTTGGCTCGAGCAAGAGCTCCATGCCCTCAGGGGCATCGGGTGAGACAACGGTCAACCACCTGAAATCCCCGGTAGGAATATCATCTTTTTTCATAAAGCCAAGTTTCTCAGTATAAAACTTCAAAGCCTTGTCTTGGTCATCTACAAATATGCTAGCAATTCTGATCCGCATTGAAGTTCCTTTCGATTGAGTTGCTGTTCTTGTGTCGTTGATGATTGATGAGGGAATCTGCCGAGATTTGTTCAGCAGGAAGAAACAGACGCCAACTGTTACAAGCACTCCAACCAGAAACCCAAAAGCGATTGATTTTTTGTCCATTGGTCATCCACATAAAGATTACTATTATGCCTACTGTATGTGTCTTAAAATATAGCATACAGCTCAGATTAGTTCTACTGTTAAGGAGATAATAATTACAATAAATAGTAAGATTGATTCATGATTACAGAAAAAAACAAAAAAACAATTCGGGAAATATCGGAAAACTTTAAAATAGAAATAAATAAAATTACTCTCTAACAACTCACTGGACTGGACCCGGAAAAACTATTGTCGCTGATCAGGTAATATTTGTTCGCATTGACAAAACAGTTCAAAGAGAACTAATTAAGCAATTGGCAGACAAAGAAAATGGCTAACGTCGCAAATTAGCGACACGCTTTACCGTATACGCTGGATTTGTCTTGTTGGGTGTTCATTAACTCAGTCTTTCTTGTGTTTCTGGACGGATTTGATGAAACGGCCGAATGCTCTTTCCTTATTCCGTTTATCGACATAGGTCATCTCATGGTAGTCCGATTCCTTCCTTAGCTTGATATAACTCCGAAAGCGCTCTTCACTCAAATCCCCTCTCTCTATTGCAATCAAAACCGCACAGCCCGGTTCCTGAGTGTGAGTGCAGTTGGAGAAGCGACAATCCTGCGAGAGGTCGTGAATGTCTGCAAAACTCTCGTTCACTCCGTCTCTGGCGCCAAGAAGACCAAGTTCTCGCATTCCCGGCGTGTCGATCAGCATTGCCCCTTGATCAAGAAGAATCAGCTGGCGTCGCGCTGTCGCATGCGTGCCTTCGCCAGTTCCACTGACGGCCTTTGTTTCAAACTCATCTCGACCAATAAGCCGATTGATGAGTGTAGTCTTTCCGACTCCTGATGAGCCAAGCAGACAGCACGTCTTACCTGGAACAAGATGCTTCCGGAAGTTATCGACTCCGACACCTGTTGTGTTACTGAGAGCGAGGATCTCGACAGTAATTCCGGTCTGTCTTATCTCTTGAATCCTTTGCTCCAGCTCATTGGAAGTGATCAAGTCAATCTTGCTCAGGATGATACGTGGCTCAATATGGCCTTCGTTTGCCATCACAAGGTATCGGTCGAGCCGGCGGAGGTTGAAGTCGTAGTGGCAGGAT
>CAZWME010001088.1:0-1938 GCA_964634515.1 uncultured Pirellulales bacterium
GAATCGGTGTGTAGTGTGCATGCTAAGAGATATTAACAGTTTTTGGAGAGGGTGAAAAATGAAAATCACAAGCGTTATTTTAGCAGGCATTATTTTGCCGGCGATTTGCCTGGGTTATATGCAGGCAGACTTCGATTATAGCGGAAGCGTTGACTTTAATGATTTTGCTACATTTTCATCTCAATGGCTGGAAAAAGACTCTGGAATAGGTGATGGAACCGGTGGTATGGCAACTTATCTTGTCGCTTCAAGTTGTGCGCCTGTTCATGTTAAGGCCCGGGCTGACTATGTTTGCGATGGTAATGATGACCAGGTAGAAATACAGGCTGCTATCGATGAAATCGGCCTGACATCGACAGACGAAGGTGGTGGTGTGGTGGCGCTTTCAGCAGGTTATTTCAATTGTACAGCGCCGATTAACCTGAATTGTACTAATGGCCAAGGTCGATATATCAGTTTATGGGGTTTGGGTAACGGAATAGTCGGAACATATATTAGGTGGGCTGAGGGTACGAATTGCGATGGGATAATTTATCATGTTGCAAATGAGGAGCTCCTTGGTGATTTTTCTTTGAGACGGCTGAGATTACGAAACGATAATGATGGCGATTATTGGGTCATTAAAATCACTTCTGTGCCAAATTCGAAGTTATACGATTGTGTTTTTGAAGACGTTTTTGTTATAGGCGGTGGTGACTCATCTGATAACTCTCACGGCGGAATGTATATTGAGCGTGATTGGGCGTCTCATTTTCTCAGAGTCACTGTTGAATGCAGCCGTGGTGTCGGGCTTCAAATTGATAATGTGCATGGTGGGCTGTTTAGTGATTGTTATTTTGCTGATAACAAGAACCATGGTTTAAAGATAGCAGGTTCTCAAGTTAGCATAGTTAACTGCAATGCTGATTCGAATGGGAAGCCTGGTTCTTTTTCTGCGTATGGTATGTATATAAAAGCACATTATTCTATACTAACAAATGTCCAGGTTTGTCACAATTATGGTTACGGTATTTATGTAAACGGGCCGTGGACTGAACTTGCAAATTGTTTTGCCTACAATAATGGCAAAGGCCTAACTGGCGGCGCTTGGGCATCCGGAGGGTTTTATATCGGAAATACAAACACTTCTGTCGTTAATTGTCAAGCGTGGAGAAACTTCACCAGTACAAATTGTTTCGGTTTTTATATAGCAGCGAGTGGTGTTAATCTTGCAGGATGCATAGCAAGCGAAAATTCAAAGGGTCTTTATGTTGCGAATAATTGTGTGGATGTTTATCCGGATGTTCGGTTTAGCGACAATTTGATTAGTAATTACAGTGAGGGAAGTGGAGTTCACACAATATTTCCACGTCGAGCACACAAAGTTACTGTCAGTGATGACAGTTACGAGATTGAAAATATTGATAACGGGACTGTTTATATTGCGGATACCACAAACAATAGTATTACATTTATGCTGCCTGAGGCAGTGGTTGGCCTTGAGGTCGATTTTTTCTTTTCGGACGGAGCTAACCAATTACAAATTGACCCTTATGGGACGGAACACATTTACGAGAACAATTCCAGCCATGGAGCGGGTAAGTATATTTGCGCTGATGAAGTTGGCGAAAGCGTAAGGCTGAAATGCATTTGTCCGGGGCGCTGGGAAATGGTTGATAAAGTTGGAACCTGGACGGCTGAGCCATGACGGATGGCGATAATTGCATCGGCATATTGGGAGCATGTGCCCATTGCGATGGCAGCGGCTTCCACTTGACCCGTCGTCATCACGCCTGAGAGTGATATTACAAATACCTTGAGCAGGAAAAACAGCAAGCTCACCATGTTATTAACTTGTTCACCAATGACCTTTATCAAAACTCTCTTTTTTTTACGCTGTTGAAACTGCTATTTCCGATTTAATGACCCGCCGGCTAAAGGCCGAATAGACTGCCGGCT
>CAZWME010001089.1:0-1934 GCA_964634515.1 uncultured Pirellulales bacterium
TAGCAAATACGCGCCGAAGCTGATAAGCGTTGAAATCGACCCTGAATTTATCGGAAAGGTAATCGGACCGGGCGGTAAAGTAATCAAAGGAATTCAGGAGCAGACCAATACAACAATTGAGATCGAAGAAGACGGGACTATTTACATAAGCTGTCTCGGTGGCGATGGTCACCTCAAGGCAAAAGATATTATCGACATGATGACTCAGCCGCCCAAAGTCGGCCAGATATATAATCCGGCTAAAGTGGTCTCAGTAAAGGATTTTGGGGCTTTTGTTGAAATCACACCTGGTGTTGAAGGCCTGTGTCATATTAGCGAGCTTAGTGATGGTTATGTCAAAAACGTCGATGAAGTTTGCAAAATGGGCGATTTGATACCTGTAAAATTAATTTCAATCGATGACCAGGGCAGACTTAAACTTTCCCGTAAAGCTGCTCTTGCTGAATTGAATAAAGCGGAAAAAGTAGAAGAAAAACAAGCCGACAAGGAAAAATAGCAGCATTGATTGGGGATAGATATAAATAAGTCCCCAATCACTCTTTCTTGTGTTTTGGTTCCAGTCTTTACGGGACTTTTCTCCAATCTACAGGCTTAAAAGGCAGAGGCAAGACAAGTGTTGCATTTTATATGTGGTTTTGTTGTTGCTTTATTAGCAGTTGTACCGGCTGTTGTGTTATTTCTGCATAAAAAGAACAACAAAACTCAAAAAAATAGGAACGGAAATCTTCTTGAAGAATTGGGAAAACTCACCGGCGAGCTTGCCCATGAAATAAAAAACCCCCTTTCCACAATTAAAATCAACCTGGAACTTGTCAGCGAAGACCTTCAAGACTCGGCTTCTGCTGAATCCGGAAAAGGCGGCGCAGAAAAAGATAATCGTAGTTTCACAAGGGCACTTAGGAAAATAGCCGTTATTCAAAAAGAAACGGACAGGCTCGAGCAGATACTCGACTCTTTCCTGCGCTATGTTGACAAAGCCGAATTACATCTGGCAAACGCTGATATTAACGAGCTTGTCAGCGATATGATCGATTTTTATTCACCTCAGGCACATAGCCATTCGATAACTATGCGACAGGGATTATATAATCAGCCCCTTATTTGCAAGGCCGATACGGATATGTTAAAACAGGTGATATTGAACCTGTTTATTAACGCTCAGCAGGCTATGGGCAAAGGTGGAGAATTGATGATCAGAACAGACAGGCAAAAAAATGATGCCGTTATTCAGATTAATGATACCGGCAGCGGCATTGCCCAGGACAAACTGCCGCAGATCTTCAATACTTATTATTCTTCCAGGCCACACGGTAGTGGATTGGGACTGGCCACAGCAAAGAAGATTGTCGAAGCGCACAACGGTACGATAACAGTTGACAGTGAGCCCCAAAAAGGTACATCATTTACTATTAAGTTACCCATTTTGGCCTGATGAGGTGCCGGTTTGAAGCAAAAGGTAAATACAATTCTGGTTGTTGACGATGAGCGGGACCATGCCGATGGAATCGCCGAATCGCTTGAGAAATTGTGCACAAAGGCAATAGCGGTTTACACCGGTAAGGATGCGCTGGAAATTGTGCGAAGCCAGCATGTTGATATTGTCGTCACAGATTTGAAATTCGAAGACGAGGATATAAACGGTCTTTCCATACTCGAAGAAGTCAGAAAGCAAAACGACAAAACGGAAGTAATCTTAATAACCGCATACGCCACCATCGACACTTGTAAGGAAGCTATCAAAAGAGGGGCATACGATTATCTCACCAAGCCGATTGACATCGGCCATCTCCGCACTCTTGTCACCCAGGCCGGCAATAAAGTCCTGGCCGCATATTCCCGCCAAACACAAAAAGACAAAACAGACAAAGGACAATTCAAATTCGAAGGTGTCCGGGGCAAAGACCCTGCAATGGCCGGCATATTCGAGGTCCTGC
>CAZWME010001090.1:0-1932 GCA_964634515.1 uncultured Pirellulales bacterium
TCTCAATTGCTGAATTTGGTGATTCGTGCATGTTTAATTGCCCTCCTGTAACTGTTTGAGCAAACGTTGAGCCTCGTCATCTAAGGTTAATAAAGCATTGACTTGGCTTTCCGGCTCCAAAGCCCGGTACAATTCCAAAGCCTGGTTCAGATGTTCAACAGCTTTGTTCTTTTGTCCGAGTTTGTCAAAAGTTTTTGCTAAACGGAAATGTGAGCCGATAGCCACCGGCGTTCCGGTCGGATACAGTCTGATGCACGTAGTAAAATCCTCGACGGCCTTGTCGAATTCACCCATTTGGTAATAAATAAAACCACGGGTGTCGATAAGATCAATATATTCGGGGGATATTTTTAGTCCTCTCTGAGCAAGCTCAAGTGCCTCCTGGGGCTTACCTTTATCTTCACACATTATCCATGCCAGATTGTTAATAACGATCAGATTGTCAGGCTGAAGCTCAAGCGCCCGTTGATATAGCGGAATAGCCTCTTCAGAACGACCGGTGACTTGTAATCTTTTAGCGATATCAGTAATAGCCTCAACATAATCAGATTTCGGTAGAGAGTGAAATATCTTTTGGGCATCCGCCTTACGGCCGCTTCCGTCCAACGCCTTCGCAAGGGTAATTTTAACATCTTTCTCTTTAGGGGTACCGACACAATAGGCTAATTGTGCTTCGAGAAGATTTACCGCTTTCTCAGGTTCGCCAACTGCAACATATACCTTGGCCAGAAGCAATGCGACCTCAGTATTGTTCGGGTCAACTTCACGTAGTGCCTTGAGAGTTGGAATCGCCAGAATTGGTGACCTTTTTGCCTCGGCATGAGCTTTCAGCAGTAGTAACGCCTTATCGTTGGGTGTATGTGACAAACCACGTAAAGCGATTTCCATAGCTTTTCCGGCCTGTTCTCGGCTGAGCGAGATTTTTCCAAGAAGCTCCCAGGCCTGACTGATTTCGGGTTGGTCTTCGGTCATCTGCTGGAGAATCTGTTCAGCTTCTTTGGTAGCCGGAGCCGTCCTTTCCATCAGCAGGGATTTAGCTTTGTACAGCCTCAGATCAGTATCATCAGGATTTGAGTTATAAGCTTCAGTAAAGATAGTCTTTCCCTGAAGAACTTCGTCGGTGTCGTCTGACTTTAACAACAATGAGATAGCCTGTTTTTGAATTCGGATATCGCTCGAATCCAAAGACAGCGCATTTTGAATATCAGCAATCGCTTTATCCAGCCGGCCTATAGAACGGTAAAACTCACTTCTCATCAACCAAACCTCAATGTTGTTGGGTTCAATGGCAACAGCGTGCTCAAAGTCTTCTCTCGCCTTATCAGTCTGTCCAAAAGAAGAGTATGTTTCGGCGCGAATCATATAAGTATATGCGTTGTCAAGATTGCTTATTATTTCATCACAAAGTTTCAATGCTTCTGCGGGTTTGTTTTGACGAGTATAAAGCTCTATTTGTGCAACAGCTACCGACAGTGAGTTAGGGTCCTGGATTTTCAGTTTATCTAGTAATTCTTCAGCCTCGTCAAAATGACCTTGTTGTGTCTTGAGTTTCGCAAGGGCTAAACGGGCAACTTTATTATCGGGATCATTACCGAGAAAGTCCTCTAACACATCTGATGCCGAATCTAACTCATCGCGTCTGAGGTAGCTTTGGTAGCTTAGCAATTGCAGTTGCTGAAGTTGTGAGTTATCGGGCTTTTTCTGTGAAGCTTGTTCCAGAAGCCGCTCGGCCTCTTCATCTTCCTTTGCTTCGTAGAGAGCAACAATAAGTGGAGCAACAATCCGAGAGTCACCCGGTGAACGGCTCAGGGCTTCACGGTATGTCGAAATTGCCAGTTGCAGCATGCCGGAACTATGGTAGGCTCCCGCTAAGAGCATCCGACTTCTCTGGTCGTTCGGATTTACCTGTAAGTTTTTCTGCAGAAGTGAAAC
>CAZWME010001091.1:0-1930 GCA_964634515.1 uncultured Pirellulales bacterium
CTCCCCCCAAGATACCCGATCCGCACTTCCTTACCCGCTTCCAGCTTCTCAAAAACATTTGCCAGCCCATCTCGCACCCGGAATTCCTTAGCATCCCGGAGCGGATATTCCTGCCCGTAAACTACACATGCTAAACTAAGAACAAATAACAAAAGTACGTTGTTTGAAACCTTTTTCATGTTAATTCCCGTAAATAGTGTATGTATGATTTCTCATTTAATTCCATATCTGATAATCCCCCCTTCTTAATTAACGAGTACCCTGGGCGTTGGATTCTTCACCCAACCTGCCTGTCGCTGCCCCGATCCTTTGTGCCCGATGTCACCCAAATCTTCACGAGCCTTTTCCGCCCAGGCCAATAGGCGTTTAACTATATCCGGATATTGAGCAGATACATCGTGTTTCTCTTGTAGGTCTTGACTCAAATTTATCAGCCGCATAGGCCGTTTCTGATTGCGGCCCTCATTAGATCCTGGTTTTATGTTTAACTCGAGATGCAGTTTCCATTGACCACATCGAACTGCCTGAAGCTGATCCACCATGTAATAGTAGAATACGTCGTACGGAGACGTTGCCTCGACCTGTCCTGACCAAAGTGCCCAGGCATCACGGCCGTCTATAATCCGGTCCAGCGGCAATGTGCCTCCGACCAGACGCGTAAACGTAGGCAGGATGTCCATCATGGTACAGACTTCATTACAGATTCCTGGGGGAATGGTTCCGGGCCAGCGTATGATACAAGGAACACGCATGCCACCCTCACTGGTTGTGTAACCTGTTCCTCCCAGAGGTTCATTACTGCCTCCGTGTCTGAGAGGCGCCCCATTATCGGAGACCAATACTACCAAAGTGCGTTTGTCGAGGTTTAGCTCCTTGATCGTCTGAAGAATCTTTCCAACCGACCAGTCAATCTCTTCGATGCTGTCACCCCAGGGGCCATTTGCAGACTTTCCTGAAAAGAGCGCATCCACCACTGGTGTTCGCATACTACCGGGGAGATGGTGCGGAAAATAAAGAAAGAAGGGACGCCTCCGATTGTTCTTCATGAACTTGATTGCTTCAGTGACATAGCGCCGCGTTGTGCTGGTAAGGTCCACTGGGGCCTCAATCACTTGCTCATTACGCAGCAAGGGCATAGGAGGCCAGTTTCGACCGGGCCGTGGATACATATCTTCGCTGTATGGGATGCCATAGAAGCAATCAAATCCCTGACGTGTGGGGAGAAACTTGGGCTGGTCACCCAGGTGCCACTTACCAATGCAAATCGTAGCATAGCCCTGTTGTCTGAGCATCTCGGCTATTGTAACTTCGCTGGGATTCAAACCCTTAGCTGCGACTGGCCGGAGTACCCAGCCATTTTTGTCGGATACATGCATGTCCACACGTTGGGCATAACAGCCGGTCATGAGGCTTGCACGCGATGGCGTGCTCACTCCGCTGGAAGAATAAAAACTGGTAAAACGCATACCCTCGAGAGCCATTTTGTCGATTTGAGGCGTAAGGTGGACCTTGGAGCCATAACAAGCCAGATCACCGTAACCCATATTGTCGGTGAGAATAATAACAAAATTGGGATGTTCATGCAATGTACCTGAGCCGGAGCTGGCTTTACTATGCCCACAGCAACTCCACAAGACCGATCCCATCAAACTCGCTCCCGTAGCTTTAAGAAATTTACGACGGTTCATCTTTTTTCTGGTTTCTTTATTTCAGATTCTAAATTGACACATATCATAATCATACAATATCTTCACGTCTGAGTCTTCAGTCTTATTATACCCTCCCCAGTAAAACTGGAGAGGGATATAGTTAAAGAGTTGGCAGTTCTAAAGAATTGCTAACTCTTTTTTTTACTCTGGAAGGAACATTGTTTTTTATCAATATCCTCTCACCGTTTACTTAATCCGATAAGAATAAAAAAATCTTTGTT
>CAZWME010001092.1:0-1928 GCA_964634515.1 uncultured Pirellulales bacterium
CTGGGATGTACGAAAACGGGCTGCATAGAACTGCCAGAATATCTGGTCGCACCCACTATATCGAGCTTGGTACAGATTACTCGATTCTACGTGCCTGACATAGTATAATATGGTTATGTCTACTCAACCGTTATGAACCAACTGTTCAAATGGATTTAGTAGGTCAGATGAGCTTATTGCAGTTCAGGTATTATAGTGAATACTGCGGAATCTTCATCGTTTCACCATCCTTCATCGAGGAAAGGTGCGCATAATAGCCGGGGACTGTCATATTCAGCGCATCGATGACATCAACTCTCGGTTTGCGGCCGCGCAAGATGGCATCAATGAAGTCGTCACCGAGGTAGCCATGAGAGCCGCCATGTCCACCTGGTAAAACGCCTGGTGGCAAAGCGTACTTCTTAATCTGCAAGCCGCCCTTGATAGCCTCGTGGTAGCGTTTGCTGCCAATCCTGTCGCCGACAAACGTTTTGTTGAATCCACCATATTCGCCCCGAATGCGTCCCGCTTCGAGGTACTCACCCTGCGAACCGCATACCATCATCCGGGAAAGCCCTCCTTCTGCGGTCCGGAACAGGCCGACCTCTGACTTGAATATGTTCCCGATAGCGTTGGGCTTGCGCTTTTCTTTGTCAAACAGAGGAGTGCCCTGGCAGGAAACATCAAGCAGGGATTTATGTGTAACGCCGACATAGTAAGCCGTTGAATGCGTCGGATACCACATCGGACATCCCTTCTTTCGCCAGTCCTTGTAAGAGCCCAGCGAAGGTGCCCCTAGAGAATGAGGATGACAATATTCCCCCTCGGAATAGACGATACGGCCAAAAACTCCGGCCGCAAAAAGCTTTTCCATTGCGAAGATATCATCATGAAAACACGATGTTTCGAACATTGCATAAACCAGTCCCTTGTTCTTCCTGCAGCATTCCAGGAGCCTTTCGGCGTCCTCGATATCTCCACGGAATGCGGGAACTGCAGTGGCAACATGCTTACCATGCTCCATACAAAGGATAGCGTGCCTGGCGTGGGCTGGAGCATCCGTGGCACAATAGATGGCTTCGATTGAATCGTCCTTGACCATCTCCTCCAGCGACGGGTACGTCTTTGCACATTTCGCCTTTCGAGCCATATCGGCACAGCGGTCCGGGAACAAATCACTTACCGCAACCAGTTCGACATTGGGATGATGCTGGAGTCCAAATTGCAGGCCGAATTGGCAAACACCATGGCCGACAATCCCAACCCGAACCTTGCGGTCGCTAAAAGGCTTCCAGACTTTTGCTGCATCATAGTCGGTTTTTGTCTGGTCAAAACCGGGAATAACTTCGGCAGACTGAGCGAAACGGAGCATGGAACCTCCAGATGCAGCGGCGGAAACGGTCAAAAACGATCTACGAGAAATTTTCGACATGGCAGTATACTCCTTAGTAGTTATAAGAACTTTCTTTTCCTGATATTTCATAACTGTACATCATTCTCTTACGTCGTAGGAGGATTCTATATCAGGCACTCAGCAGTAGTCAACGGCATATTTTTGCAATTTTTTCGAACTGGCCTTCTTTCATATCCTTTTCCTCCGAACACACGTGGTCAGGAGCAGCCTGATATTCGGTCTCGGTATAGGCGAAATTGATAATTGTGGTGTCAAAATGGTAACATAATGTCACCTGAGGATCTGGATGATTTTCCAGTTCCTGAAAGAGATGACTCAGATGGCAATTGCAAGAGAAGATTGAAACATCACCTGTTTGATACAAGGCTCAGTGCGTTTTGGTTTGCTATTGGAACTAGTCCCAGATTTCGGTGGCCGTCAACTCGGGACAATATAAATTCGACGTTAAGCTGCTTTGTTGAGCACTCATTATAGCCGATGTCTTACGTTGGGATTCTACAGATTAACTAAACCAGATGATGGGATAGCTGCCTCC
>CAZWME010001093.1:0-1927 GCA_964634515.1 uncultured Pirellulales bacterium
ATTTGATTTCTTCGCGCAATTAATCAATCCAAATAGAATCGTCGATTCGTACGAATGGACGTTTCCGCTCGAATCCAAAAAGCAAATCAGCAGAGAAGAACTAATCCAGGCCGCTGAGAAACTGGAGAAACAACTCCGGTAAACGTAGATTAATCTGATAAATGCTGAATTAACGCCTTAAGTTCTTGCTTTTTGACCAGCTAAAAGGTATAATTAATTTGAGAAGAATATATAAATTTTGAATCCCCACGATAAAATGGCAAGGTATAGTTATGAAAGTAAAAACAATCATACATAAAGCGGAAGAAGGCGGCTATTGGGCGGAAATACCTGCCATCCCCGGCTGCGTTACCCAAGGTGATTCGTTTGAAGAGCTTTTGAAAAATATTTATGAAGCGGTCGAGGCCTGCTTATCTGTGGATGTCCAGGATTATAAAATCCAAAAAGATGACCAACTAATGGAGATTACGGTTTGAAGCAAATCAGCGGAAAGGACTTTGCTAAACTGCTCAATCAAAAAGGCTGGGAACTGAAAAGGATTCACGGCAGCCATCATGTCTATACCAAAGCAAATAAAAAAGAAAGAATTTCTCTGCCTGTACACGGCAACAAACCCTTGAAAATAGGCCTGTTAAGACACCTGATGAAAATAGCAGACATAAGCGAAACGGAACTGTAATATATTATTACCTTAGTTAAATATGCAAGTCACCTTCTTAGTCATTTGGTTGATCTTTTCCTTTTTATTCTTCACTTTAGGCATTTGGCATTGGAAGCAGTCAAAACTTATTATACCCCCAATTTAGGGTAACAAGGCGCAAGTTTGAGAAACCTGGTTCACCTGTTATTGTAAAGGTGAATAATTTCCTCGGCACGTCTTTGGATCAACCGCTCAAGGATTTCGCTAATGATTTCAATAAGTACCTTGAAAACCAGAACAAATCAAACCGCAAGATGAACCAGCTTGTGGACTGTGATTATTTCCTTGCAGCCCTCACTGCTCTTTTCTCAATGGTAGTTGAGATTGCTTCGCTTTGCTCTCAATGACAGAGAAATAGATTCCTGTTTTCGCGGGAATGACATAAAGAAGCACAAGAACAATGTCAGAGAAGGTTCTCGCGATACCAATCTATAGCTAATTGCAAACCCTGTTTAAATGTTACTTTAGGTTTATAACCGATTATTTTTTCAGCCAGAGTAATATCGGCCAGGGAGTGTTTTACATCGCCGGGGCGCGAGTCAGTGTAATTCGGCTTAACGTTTTTACCTGCAGCATCATTAATCATAGCAATAATCTCATTGATAGTTACGGCCAAGCCACAAGCGATATTGATGACTTCGCCTTTGGTCTGCTTGGCTCTTGCGGCAAGCAAGTTAGCATGAACAACGTTGTCAACATACGTAAAATCGCGGCTCTGCTCACCATCTCCATAAATCGTAGGCGGTTCATTCTTCAATATAGCTGTTACAAAAGCCGGGATAGCGGCTGCATATTGACTTGTTGGATCCTGCTGTGGACCGAAGACATTGAAGTACCGTAGTGAAATAGTCTCAAGACCGAATACCTGATAGAATACCGAGCAGTAATATTCGCCAACGAGCTTGGCAACCGCATAAGGCGAAAGCGGCATAGGCTTCATAGTCTCGACCTTCGGTAAAGTCGGAGTATCACCGTAAGCGGAGGAGCTTGCAGCATAGACAAACCGCTTTACGCCGGCATCACGAGCAGCCACAAGAAGCACGAAGGTCGCATCGACACAGTGCCTGTGCGTGGGGACAGGATTATCAACGCTAAGCGGGACAGACGGCAATGCGCCCTGGTGCAAAACCACATCGATATCTTTCATGACCGATTGGGCGACCTCTGCATCACCCATGTCGGCCTGGATAAAATCGACTTTGTCTATTATTGAGGCAAGGTTACTTT
>CAZWME010001094.1:0-1922 GCA_964634515.1 uncultured Pirellulales bacterium
TAAGAAGGTTGGGCAATGTAGAGATAGTTGCACTAGCGGACATAGATAAAAAAGCCGTAAGTGAAAAAGCCTCAGCATTATTCATACCTGTAGCCTATTGAGACTACAAGGAGATAATAGAAGATCCAGAAATAAAAGCGGTCCATATCTTTACCCCTAACAATCTTCATTATCAAGTAGCAAAAGAATCTCTTCTGGCAGGAGAACATGTAGTACCTGACTTGACCGAATCAGGAACCACATTTCCACTTAGACTTTGTTTATCAGTGCCCGTGCCGTAGGGGGGCACTACCGGTTCGACGATTCTGACCTTTCCTGCTATCTGCAGCTTTCCGGTTTTAATAGGTCACAGTATCTTAAGGAAACGTTTGATGCTGATCCCTGTCCGCGCTTGTGTTCGCCTTGATACCGCAAGAGCCGCAAAAACGATTGTCAGATGGGCCTCAATAGCATCCCTCGTGTAGTGGAATACGGGACGTGCCTTCAGGTCAGACTTGGACATGCGGAACGATCGCTCCACCTCGAACAACTGATGATATGCGTCAATGACCTCCTGCGCCGGGATGCCGATATCGGTCACGTAGCCCTTGATGCCGGCTTTTAGACGCGATGACTCGACCAGCCCATAGTTGAGTTCCTTCTTACCGCCAGTGACCTTCAGAAAACGGTTCCTCTTATACTCAGCCGTACCGTCCAGCATCTTCTGCGCTTTCGAAAGAAGCTTGTCGATGTTCATAAGGTCCATTCGCGCACGTTTTGCCTTGTACTGGTAAATCACACGCCGTGAAACCCTTTTATCGCCCTTGCCCGTGTTCATGTCCATGCGTAGATCGAATATCTGCCCATCAAAAAGCTCTTGACCCGGCTCTTTGGCGTACTCTGTTATCTCATGCGGAGTTTTCGCTATCCTCGATCCTATGACGTAGTGGTAGTCCATATCCTCAAGCGCCTGGACGTTCTTCGACGACAGCATCGCTGCATCCGCTGTCACCGTTATCTCGTCGAGTCCGTGCCGCTGCTTGAACGCGCTGAGCACTTCTATGATGGTTTTCACCTCGGCTCTGTTGCCCTCGAAGCTCTGCACCTTAAGCGGGAAGCCATTCCGTCCCACCAAAAGCCCGACCGTGATCTGTGGCTCGAGCCTGCGTTCCTTGCTCATGCCGCCCATGCGATATCCATCCTCATTTTGAACTTCGAAGTACAGCGTGGTCACGTCATACAGCAGAAGCGAGAGTGCGCCTGCGTCCATGCTCCTAAAACATGCATCGCTAAGGATACTGCGATAATCATTCTCCCTGGCCTTTTTCAATGTCCTGTGTATTTTGGAATTTGATGGGGCATCCAGTCCCAGTTCATTGAGCACACGTATCGTGTCCAACTTCGATGTCGGCTCAATGATACGCGCCAGCACAAGCTGTTTGAAAACCTCGTCCCCAAGACTACCAAATCCGATATCGTAATATGCTTTGGACAGCACATCCCATAAGACGGCCGAGTATGCGCTCTCCAGCGCCATGTCGGCGCATGCTGCAGAGCTATCGCCAAAATCCATCGACATCTGCCCTTCGTGAATGATATCTCGTGCGACCGCTCTTAGCTCGGCGATCTCTGCATCGTTGTGACCGGTTCCGACATGGATCGTCTTGGTCACGCTGCGCCCGATTTTGAACACTGCTTGTATAACCGTTGCGCCGTTGCGCGCCTTATACTGTTTGATGAAGGCTGACATGACTTCATTATATAGCGGAACCGTCAATTCAGGTACCAATCAGGAACCACATTTTTCGTATTTTTTACAATGAATAGCCCCATTTAATCACGTTTTGACAGTTCGAGTACATGGAAAATCGGATTAAGCGGTCAAGTCAGGTGGACTCCGTGCAGACAGTATTACTTATTTAGAAGTCAAACTTTTCATCTAT
>CAZWME010001095.1:0-1918 GCA_964634515.1 uncultured Pirellulales bacterium
AAGCGAACCGATGTCTTCGCACGGTTTTCCACTGTTGGTGGTGAGCGGGGTTCAGCCGATGCCGCACGAGATCCTCGCGGCTTTGCAGTCAAATTCTACACGGAGGAAGGCAATTATGACTTCGTAGGGAACAACACACCGGTATTCTTTATACGCGATCCGCTCAAGTTCCCTGACTTCATCCACACTCAGAAGAGAAACCCTGCGACCAATCTGCCTAATCCGAACATGTTTTGGGACTTTTTATCCTTAACACCTGAATCCATTCATCAAGTTACAATCCTTTTTTCCGACAGAGGAACACCAGCCAACTTTCGGCACATGAATGGCTATAGTAGCCATACGTACAAGTGGTACAATAACAAAGGACAATACTTCTGGGTACAGTACCATTTCAAAACGGATCAGGGTATTAAGAACCTTACCCGGAAGGAATCTAAGAGGCTTTGCGGCGAGGATCCGGATCACGCCACTCGTGATCTGTATGAAGCTATCGAACGGGGCAACTATCCTTCCTGGACTCTTGAGATGCAGATTCTGACGCCAGAGAAGGCCAAGGATTTTCCTTGGGATATCTTTGACATTACAAAAGTCTGGCCTCATGGAGAGGTCCTGCCTATCAAGATTGGGAAGCTGGTTCTGAACCGCAACTCTGAAAACTATTTTGCTGAAGTGGAACAGTCGGCTTTCGGCCCGGGAAATGTTGTCCCTGGTATAGCAATTTCACCGGACAAGATGCTGCAAGCAAGGGCTTTTTCCTACCATGATACTCACATTCACAGACTGGGGCCCAACTATCACCAGATTCCTGTCAATGCACCCAAACATGCTCCTGAAACCAGTTACCAACGTGATGGTTTCATGCGTGTCGACTCCAACGCGGGTGGCGAGCCCAACTACTGGCCCAACAGCTTCGGCGGACCGGAACCGGCCCCGACGGCAGGCGAACCTTCTTTTGAGCTTTCAGGCCAGGCCGGTCGTTACCCGTTCGCCCATATAAATGACGACTTTGTGCAGGCTGGCAATCTCTACCGTAACGTCATGTCGGACGAAGCTCGAGATCACCTCATCGGCAACATCGTGGATCACCTGGGTAAAGCGCATAAACGCATCCAATTGCGCCAAACCGCCTTGTTCTATAAGGCAGACAAGGAATACGGCAACCGCGTAGCCGAAGGGTTAGGCCTCGAAGTCAGTGAAGTAAAGAGACTAGCGGATATGTCTCATGAAGAAAGAGCAAAAGCTACAGAGCAGTGAATCTACTCTTAGATTTGCCGAGTGATTGTAAAATCTATATTTCAGACAAGTCGTTGTAGATTAACGGACAAGCACTGCCATATAACAACGGGCTGTACAAGCCACTTGAAACACACGGCTGGTGAGCCACTGCCCGTTAAGTATTTGAAAAGGAAAATTCGTGCGTAATTATACAAGAATTGCGTTCTCAATAGGATTAATGCTTAATCTACTCTCATGCTCGGAGGAAATGGCTATGGATAAGAAGCCTTACAACAAACTCACAACGGAAGAAGAAAGAGTTATTGTCCATAAAGGTACAGAGGCGCCTTTCAGTGGAAAATATAACGACTTTTTTGAAAAGGGTTCTTACCACTGCAAACGATGCAATGCACAACTTTACAGTTCAGACGATAAGTTTGCATCTACTTGCGGATGGCCAAGCTTTGATGATGAAATAAAAGGCGCCATTAAAAGACAAAAGGATGTTGATGGAATAAGAACCGAGATGTTGTGTGCAAATTGCGGGGCACATTTGGGACACATTTTTGAAGGAGAAGGATTAACAGATAAGAATATCAGACATTGTGTCAATTCCGTCTCCTTGATATTTGTACCAAACAAAAAGGAAACTCAAATAGCAACAGCCTACTTTGCAGGAGGCTGTTTTTGGGGTGTAGAA
>CAZWME010001096.1:0-1917 GCA_964634515.1 uncultured Pirellulales bacterium
GTTTAAATAGACTACCCAGGTAACCTTCCAGTTGTAAAGGCCGATTCTTCGTAAACACAATATTACTTACAAGCCTATTCATATCGACAGATTATCTAATCACAAGCGGATAAACCACCAAAAAGAACCTTAGGTCTTGAACAATACATTGATTTGATCAGTCGCCTTTCTAATATCAATCCTGTGTCTGCCACAAATTGAATACGCTCTGTATCCGAAATCTGACATAAAATCCACAAGCTCATACACTTCTCTGCCCATACGTCCGAATGCTTCGGGAGTAACCTCTGCAATAACCGGGGGAAGACGGTCTCTATTTTCGTCGAAGAAATGTGAAGCCCCCAGCAAAACAGGCAGTTCGAAGCCCTCCGTGTCGATCTTTATTAGTGATATATTTGACAGCTTCATGTTCTGTACGTACTCGTCCAGCCTTCTTACTTCGACAGTGAAAATCTCCTTGGTGTCTTCGGGCAGGATAAATCCCGGCACCAACGAACTGCCCCCGATATTGCGCAGATGGTTGGCAATAGAAGCCTTGCCGTTTGTTTCTCCCAAAGCAACATTATTCACGGTGATCTTATAGTCGGGATTCAGTCCCGCCGCCCTCAGCGCATAGCGAAAGTATATCGGAACGGGCTCAAAGCTATGCACTTGACCACTTCTTCCAACAAAACCTGCCGCAAGCGCTGAAAGATAACCGATATTTGCTCCCACATCAATAAACACACCTCCAGGCCTTAAATATTTCTTCAGTAGGCGCCTTATCTCGAAGTCATAGCACCCAAAGTACATACTTTTAACCATTTTCCCAAGGCTAAAATCATACGGAAATTTTACGCCGTTGCTTTCTTCTATTACAGTGCCTTCGGGAGACGTCGCGTACTTGCATTTGTGATGAAGCCATTTGTTTGTGCAATGTAATATCGGGTGTTTTAACAGCGGCAATCGCGGCATCTAAATCTTCCGAATAATTATTAAAATATGTTCAAAAATATCATTTGAAACAATATATCCCGCACAATTTATTCGTCAAGAGAATAATCTTCCAGGATACTCTTGATGATTTCTGATGACATTACTTTGTTAATATATCGATGGCATTTACTCACAGTTTTTCTGCGAAGGGTAAATTCCTGTGGATTGACCACCTGGGTGGCGTGAGCAAGATGGTATATAAATCGGCCCATTACCGATGGCGGCAACTCAACGGTTTTATAGCCGCGGTCAACGAGTTCAAAATAGAGTTGTTTACCACCTGTCAAACCCTTGTCTCTGTCCATAAGGAACGAGAGTCGCTCCCGGCGCAAAATATCTGTCCGGTACAAAGAGCATATTGTGCGATTGTAATAGCGAAACTTACCAAGAGGATCCTGCTCTCGAAAAACCTTGCGCTTCAATGTTTTATAATCAGTTACTCTTTTGAGCAGGATTCGCCATTTCGGTATCAATTCGATTTTGCCGGAACCAACACAGACTATACTTTCATCATCACCGAAATAGTAAATCAGGTCTTTGAGCCAGTTGTCTTTCCGGACAAAAGTATCCGAGTGCGTCGAAATAAAAAATTCGGTTTTACAGTTCTCCAGGCCAAGGTCAAGACCGGCACTGTGGGCATAACTCCGCCAGGTTCATTCGCTCCGGCACGACGCTCGATTAGCCGAATCCAGTTGAGAGATTTAAGGTATTTCAAAGACTCATCTTGTGAATCGTTATCAACAACGATGACTTCATAGGGATATTTAGTAAATTTGCGTATGCTCCGCAGACATAGTCGGGTAAAGTCCGGAGTTTTATAATTTACTATACATATAGTTGCTTTGCCTTTAATAAGGTTTGACATTAATTAAGACTTCCCCCCCCTGCCTCAGCGGTTTCCATACATCGAATCGTAATACTTCTGATAATCGCCGGAAACAA
>CAZWME010001097.1:0-1907 GCA_964634515.1 uncultured Pirellulales bacterium
GATCATTCGCGTGCATTCGGACAATGCGACCGATACGCAGAACACGATTGGTTCGGGCATTACGATATTTCCGGCCTTTAATGAGTCCGCCTTGATAGACACGCACATAGCTTAACTGACCAAACGATTCATCAGCAATCTTGAACACCATTGCCACCAGCGGTGCATCCGGATCCGCTGCCAGCGGGATTTCTGTCCCTTCGTTATCGTGATCACGTGCAAAGCTGGCCCGATCTAAAGGGCTGGGAAGAAAATCACACACAGCGTCCATTAGCGGCTGAATACCCTTGTTCTTAAAAGCCGCACCCATCATAAGCGGCACAATATCACGATTAATGGTTGTCTCGCGAATGGTTTGTCGAATCATGTCTTGTTCAATAGCTTGGTCTTCCAGAAGCAGTTCGAGCATTTCATCGTTGAACATGCTTAATGCTTCGAGCATTTCCTGGCGTGCCTTCTCGGCTGATTCGGCATATTCAGACCGAATCGGTCCTCGCACGACCTTCTCACCTTCATTGCCCTCAAAAGTAACAGCCTCCATAGTGATAAGATCTATTAAACCTGAGAAGTCGTCACCTGCGCCCATATTAATCTGGATAGGAACCACGTTAAGACCGAGTTTTTCCGTCAGTTCCTGACGCACACGTTCGGGATCGGC
The DNA here is from genome assembly GCA_964634515.1 of uncultured Pirellulales bacterium. Lineage (GTDB taxonomy): Bacteria > Planctomycetota > Phycisphaerae > Sedimentisphaerales > Anaerobacaceae > NIOZ-UU13. Next base: position 659 of record CAZWME010001097.1, read on the forward strand.
GCCGATACGGTCCATTTTATTAATAAAAGCAATTCGTGGCACACGATAACGTTTTATCTGCTGATCAACGGTAAAAGATTGACTCTGAACACCGCCCACCGAACATAGAACCATAATCGCTCCGTCAAGAACTCGTAGCGAGCGTTCCACTTCAACGGTAAAATCCACATGGCCCGGAGTGTCGATCAGGTTGATGCTCTTGTCGTTCCATGTCACCTGAGTAGCCGCTGAGGTTATCGTAATACCTCGCTCGCGTTCAAGGTCCATGTAATCCAGCGTCGCTCCGCCTGAATCGGAATGGACCTCCTGCATACGATGAATCCGGCCGGTATAATACAAAATCCGCTCGCTCAACGTCGTCTTTCCGGAGTCTATGTGCGCCGAAATACCAATATTTCTAATTCTTCTAATCTTCTCCATTTTTGCTCACAACTATCTTTCAAAAAAAACTCAACAACTTATTTGGTCACCGGATCTGTAAACAGACAGGGCTTCCCTACATCTCGTTCTTATACGACCCCTCATGATCCTACTTTTACCGTGGATTACAGGCCAGTGGAATGTAATAAATACTCTTAAAATACGAGAGCTATGTAATATATCAAAATATTTTCAATATATCAAGAAAATAATCTACAAATTTTAATAATATTTTCCTGATCCCATTGTTCCAGGATCAGAATCATAATGTGCCCCCAATATTCTGTCTTTCTTGTCTTATGCGTAATTATTAGCGAATCGACTATCCAACGCCTTAAGCATATAACCCTTGGCAGCACTCATGTGGGCTGTCTGCATAAATTGGGCTATGCGAATAATCACCACGCGCGACTCGCTCTTCTTCTCTACGGAATAAAGAGGTACAGTCTTTAGCCATCGCCTGCAATTTCATTGTTTCTTCTTCTTTTATAGGTCGATATGACCGCCCCGCTTCAATTGCCTTATCGAGCAAATCGAGAAATGAAGGCGGGATTCCCGCTACGACGGGTTTTTTCGAGAGAGTAAAACGCATTGCCAGGTCCGTATCATACTGGCTCTCAGTTGCACGATACCACCATTGACGGGTCCTTTTAGCTCCTTGAGGCCAGGGGCCTTTTGACAACGGCTTGATGGCCAGAACAGCCACACCCTGCTTTTGTGCTAATTCGAGAACGGGCTTACCAAATCCCATCTTAAAGAACTCTACGAAATTTATCGGAAACATGGCCGTATCGAAACGAAAGCCGTTCATAACATCGAGCGCCCCCCT
>CAZWME010001098.1:0-1906 GCA_964634515.1 uncultured Pirellulales bacterium
GACTAAAACAGCTTGAAGCTGCCGAGAAACTTTTTACCATTATAGACAGGGATAAAGAATATCCTTTCGAGTTTGTTTTTTTTCGTATTACGGGCTTTCACCCGGCAAGCCCGGGCGCCGATGAGCTTATCAAAGGTGATGTACTCTTGGACGACCTGCGAACCTTCCTCTCCAGGCTGAGCAACTGGCTCGCCCGTCCCGTTGCTGAGCAGAAGCAGAAATTTTATACAGTTGATGAGCTTGCGAAAACTGTGGGCGTTTCAATAAAAACCATATACCGTTGGCGGGACCGGGGTCTGTTGGCAAAAAAGTACATTTTTAATAATGGCAAGGTACGTATCTGCTTTTTGAAGTCAACGGTCGATAAATTCCTAAACGACAATCCCGACCTTCTTGCAAATGCAAAAAAATTTGGACGCCTTACATATAAGCAAAAACAAAAAATTATTAAGCGGTGCACTGAACTTACAGACGAAACAAATCTCTCTCGTTATCAGATTATTAACAGGTTATGCTCTGAATTTGGAAAATGCTACGAAACCATCAGACACATACTGCTGGATTACGAAAAGGCCAATGCTGATGAATCCGGTTCGACTTATATATCAGGAGCAATTGACACGGCGCAGGCCGCAGAGATTTACAGACTGTACAAGCAGGGCTGTAAAGTCAAAGAGCTGATGAAGCGATATAATCGAAATAAAAGTTCTATTTACAGGATTATAAATCGGCGAAAAGCCAGGGCGCTTCTGGCAAGAAAGATTGAATTCATCCCCAGTGATGAATTTCTCGAAGAAGACGCCGAAGAGAAAATTCTCGCCAAACCGGTCCATATAGAAAACATGCCTTCGGGGGAACCGCTTAAACAATTCGAATTAGTCGGGACGCATATTTTACCGGAGTATCTGAAGATATTGAAGGATACCCCCGTGCTTACCAGGGAGCGAGAAGTCGAATTGTTCCGCAGATACAACTACTTAAAATATTTAGCCTTTCAAACACGTACAGGAATAAAACCGAATCTTGTCTCAGGCACCGTTATCCGTAAAATTGAGCGTTATTTGGTCGAGGCTGAAGAAATAAAAAGGAGAATAGTAGAAGCAAATCTCCGGCTTGTTATCAGTATTGCTGGTAAACATATGGCAACCGGCACAGACTTTAGTGAGCTTGTAAGCAAAGGTAATTTCGCATTGATTAACGCGGTCGAGGAATTCGATTATTCATTGGGTTTGCGATTCGCCAGGCGCGCTTCATTGAACATAGCGAAAGAGTACGCAAAGTTGTCAGGCAAAAGTACCGGATCAATAAAGTCAAGAGTAGGGACTCTTAAAAATCTTGACCGTGGTGCGCAAAAATTGGTGACAAAAGATTTCGCGGCCATCGAACGGGCTCATCAAAGCCTCATACAGGTTATCGAAGACAATCTCAACGAACACGAGCAGCATGTAATCCTAAATCGTTTTGGCCTCATCGGTTCACCAATAAAAAAGGAAACAAAAACCCTCAAGCAAATCGGCGAAAAGCTCGACTTGAGCAAGGAAAGAGTCCGGCAAATCGAATTGACTGCCCTGCAGAAACTAAGACAATCGCTCAGCAGCGCAGAATTCGAGCTTCTGACCGGCTAACGAGTAGTCGCCCCGTTTGAAATTGGATTTTTTTGGCTTTGTTTTCACTGATAAATTCGTACGTAATCTTTAGTAGTTCGTATAGCCCCCGATCCCCGACAGAAAAAGGGACTTATACCGAATTGGTCAGTATAGGCCCCGAGTTAATACAAATCTGCAATATCAACTATGCAATCTTAGCTGGCAGTGCCGGCTTAAGGTGCATACAAACGTATATCATCGAAGTACATCATACCTGAACCGCCGGCAGTTGGATTAACCATGTTACCAAGGCCAAGAGT
>CAZWME010001099.1:0-1901 GCA_964634515.1 uncultured Pirellulales bacterium
CAGTTTATCCATTACAGCGTGCTCGTACGCGGCCACCACCGTATTGTAAGTTTGCCAGACATTGCCCGGTCTTATTGTCAAATCCGCATACACATTCTTGTGCTTTGCCACCATCGATAACGTCTGCTCTATAAAGGGCATACCCATATTTCCGATGATAATTTTCAAAGCCGGAAATCCCCGGGCCACCTCATCCAAATGGTATGGCTGTGCATAGTTCAGAACGTCATCCGTACCAAAAGCACGACTGCCGTTATGAAAGAAAACAGGAATAGCAAGCTCCTGTGCCGCTTCATAAAACCGCATTGCCCTGCTGTGAGAAGGATGCAAACCTTTTGCACAACAATGCAAAACAAATCCCTGAAGCTCCAGTTTGTCCATGATAGGTTTCAGCTTATTAACGGTGATTTTATCTTTTATTGGGTCTATGACCGCAAAGCCGACCATTTTCTCTTTATATTTGTTTACATATTCGGCCAATCTCTTATTGACCTCTTCGCTCGGCCCGTCTGAGGCGGCCAATACTATGCACCTGTCCACCGTCTCAACGGCCGCTAAATGCTCAGACATCTCAATATCTTCCGCAGCGCAATTTATATGTGTATGGCAGTCAACTATCATTTACCCGTGCCCTTAAGTATATTCATTTCAAATAATTATCAATCAATAATCAATTACATTGCTCTCGTCAAGGACAAATATTTCTACTATAATGAATAAATATCGGCACAATACAGCTTGAATCTTTGACCGAATACCTGCCTGTTTTTACCGTAAAGCCATACTCAGGAAAGAGAAAACAGAATCACCCTCAACCAAAATACACATCCATTACCTATTTTAAGCTCTCAAGATTTCTTTGGACGATCTTACTTTTCGGATGCACCGGCCCCAGATTGTCCTGAAGGATTTGAAGAGCCCGGCGCGTCAAAGCTCTGGCTTTTCTAATATGCTTCGTCTCTTTAAGCAACTGAGCCAGATTGTTCAGGTCAACAGCAACATTGGGATGGTTTGGCCCGAACAATCCCTCGTCAATCTCCAGGGCACAACGCATTAAAAGCTCTGCCTCCTCAAGGCGGTTTGTCGCCTTAAGCAAATGCGCAAGGTTATTCAGGGCCGCTGCATAACCGCCGGGCGGGTCACCTTCGTGGTTTTCCAGAATTTTTACAGCCCTGCGCATTAAAGGCTCAGCCTGTTCCATGCGGTTCGTACTTTCAAGCAATCCCGCCAGATTGTTCAGGCGGATAGCCACTTTGGGATGGTCCGGACCGGACAGCTTTTCATCAATATCCAGTGCACGCCGCATCAAAAACTCAGCTTCTCCTAAATGCTTCGTCGCATGAAGTAACTGGGCCAGATTGTTCATACGAACAGCAACGACAGGATGGTTCGTACCAAATGATTTCTCATCTATCTCTAATGCACGGCGCATCAAAGGCTCGGCCTCCCTAAATCGGTTCATCTTCTTAAGCAATTGCCCCAGATTGTTCAGGCCAACAGAAATTCTGGGATGGTCAGGGCCGAACGTCCTCTCATCAATCGCCAGCGACAGCCGCATTAAAGGTTCAGCCTCTTTAAAACGATTCATCTCTTTAAGCAATTGCCCCAGATTATTCAGGCGAACAGAAACTTTAGGATGGTTGGGACCTAAAGTTTTTTCATCAATCTCCAGAGCTCGACGTATCAGGGATTCGGCCTGCTCCAAGTGATTTGTTTTTTTTAATAACTGTGCCAGATTATTCAGCGCCGCCGAGTAATTCTCAAGCCGCTGCCCCCCGTTTCTGTCCAGAATCTCTATGACCATCCGCAACAAAGGTTCGGCCTGCTCTAATTGGTTCGTAGCCCTCAACAGCTCTGCAAGATTGTTCAGGCGAACGGCAACTTTGGGATGCTCCGGCCCA
>CAZWME010001100.1:0-1899 GCA_964634515.1 uncultured Pirellulales bacterium
TTGTGTGCCGAGCATGTTCGGCAACTTGGAGGTGAAAGTCCTCTACACAACCTGATGGAGGTGAAGTGTTAGCGAAGCGCAAGAGCGTTGTCGCGAGGCAGGGTTCTAAGGAAGCGTGTAGCAAAGCCGTGACCTGACGAACAGAAACCGAATATGAGGCAGTTCCGGCTGGACGAGTTGGCAAGAAGCAACAAAGTCCATATCCATCAAAGTCCGGGGCTGTAAATTCGGCAGGTGTGCGGCGAAGGTTGTCGAGCTTACCTCGGGAGATCTGGATGGTGTCCCGAATTTGGGACTGAGGCAATCGTGAGGTTGCCTGACCGCCATCCAGAAGTCAGCAGAGGGCATAGTATCCCCGAAATATCGGGAGAAGGCCCGAACGGTCCCCCTCGATGAGAGGGGTAAATGGAGTGGTTGTTAGGACAGGCGACTCATGGGCGCAAAGCGGTGGAAAACCCAGATGGAGCTGGCCTTTATGACAGAGGGTAGGGGTGAAGCCCCGATGGCTGCCAATAAAGGGACCGAAGTGCCGATGGTGAAGCGTGACCCCGAAGATCCGGCTTTAACTGTTTTGTTGATGGAGCAAATATGTCAGCGTGAGAATTTAAGGAAGGCACTGCGACGAGTCAGTCAGAACAAAGGCAGCCCCGGCATTGACGGGATGACCGTTAACAAGCTACCGAGCTACCTGAAGAAACACTGGCCCCAAATCCGCGAGCAATTACTTGCGGGCGTTTATCGCCCGAAGCCTGTCAAGCGTGTAGAGATACCCAAGTCCGATGGCGCTTTGCGCAAACTCGGTATTCCGACCGTTTTGGACCGCTTTATTCAACAGGCGATTATGCAGGTGTTGCAAGAGTATTGGGACAAGACGTTCTCTGAGCACAGCTATGGGTTTCGTCCCGGCCGCAGCGCTCATCAGGCGATAAGCCGTGGCCAGCAATATGTTGACCAAGGCTATCGCTGGATTGTGGATATTGATTTGGAGAAATTCTTCGACCGAGTCAACCACGACAAGTTGATGGGCAATCTGGCTAAACGGATACACGATAAGCGATTGTTGAAAGTCATACGGGCGTTCTTGAATGCCGGCGTGATGGAGAACGGTCTGGTCAGTGCGACGACGGAAGGGGCGCCACAAGGCGGCCCCTTATCGCCCTTGTTGTCAAATGTAGTTCTTGATGATCTTGACCGAGAACTGAAGCGTAGAGGCCATCGGTTCGTCCGTTATGCCGACGACTGTAACATTTATGTCCGCAGCGAGCGAGCAGGCCAACGAGTAATGGAAAGCATCAGCAAGTTCATTACCCGTAAGCTCAAGCTTAAGGTCAATCAATCCAAGAGCAAAGTTGACAGACCTTGGCGGTGTAAGTTTCTGGGGTTTCGCATAATAGCCGGCAAGCAGACCAAACGGAGTATTGCTCCGAGCAGCCTGCGGCGATTCAAGCAGCGAGTCCGGAAACTGACCTGCTATCGGCGAGGTGTAACAATCGAGCGGATGATTGAGAAACTCAATCGTTACCTGATTGGCTGGCGAGGCTATTTTGGCTACTGCCAGAGTCGCTCGGTACTACATTTGCTTGACTGTTGGATACGCCGTCGCTTGCGATGTGTATACTGGCGACGTTGGAAGCGTGGCAAGAAGCGGTTTTCGGAACTGAGGAAACTGGATGTCGGCAAAGATCTGGCAGCCAAAACCGCAGGCAGTGTTCACGGCCCGTGGCGAATCAGCCGCAGCCCAGCTTTGAGCTATGCCTTTCCAAATGCCCACTTCGATTCTTTAGGCCTCGCTCTATTGGCCAAACAGCGAACAGCTTAACCAGCCGAACCGCCGTGGTACGGACCCGTATGCCCGGTGGTGTGACAGGGAAAGCCCGTGAGGGCATACCTATGTCGATT
>CAZWME010001101.1:0-1897 GCA_964634515.1 uncultured Pirellulales bacterium
CCTTCTGCTTAAGTGTGTTTTCTTCATTCCAAAAGCTGCCCAAATCTTGATTTCATCCACTCAAGGACCTCCTGTGCCGCTTGTCTTGCTTCAGTAGCATCGTCGATCTTCAACGTCAATTCATCTCCAGGATAACGAACCTCTACAGCGTAAGGATTAAGCAAAGCAATCGCCTCTCGCAACGATTCGGCAAGGGCGTCATATTCAACAACTTTGTCTAAGATAACAAACAAGTTATGTGTAATCGGATATTCGCAGCCGTGCACGACAAGAAAACCTTTGAGTAGTTTTTCGGCAGCCTGCTGGCAGTGAAAACAGACCGTGTCATAAGGCACTTTATCAGCGACAAGATTATTGTCGGCATTTAATAAATCACTTTTTGCCTTATCGAACCATCGCCTGGCATATTCAAGCTTTTTATCCATACAGCTTTTTCCCTTCCCGCAGTACGGTGGAGATGAATGAAAGCTCGAACTGGCTCTCTTTTTCAACTTCCTTGGGAGTATAAACCAGAATGTCCATCGGAAAAGGATATGGCTTGAACATAAGGTGCAGTTGGCGGCTTCTTTTGTATCTTGGCAAATTACTTTCGGCAATCACCAGCAAATCAACATCGCTATGTTTCCCGGGTTGGTTTCGGGCATATGAGCCGAAAAGAATCACTGCCTTAGCATTGATTTGTTTCCCAATTTTTCCGGCAACATTCTCAATTTCATTGAAACTTACCATAGCTCGATGATAATTGTCCTTATATATTAATGCAATAATTTTTCTGTGTGGTTAATCGCTCTGTTCATTTTTGAGAGTTTCGTACATCTCGAGGGCCTCGGCCGGCTTCAAATTTTCATGGACAACCTTGTGAACCGTCTGCATCATCGCTTTGGGCGCTTCAGCCTGGAAGATATTTCGTCCCATATCCACACCTGATGCACCCTCATGGACGGCATTGTATGCCATTGTCAGCGCATCAAGTACGGGGATTTTCTTTCCGCCGGCCATTACAATGGGAACGGGACAGGAGGCCGTTATCGTTTGAAAACCTTCCGGAACATAATAGGTCTTGATAATCTGTGCCCCAAGCTCTGCGCAGATTCTACATGCCAGGCGAAAATATCTTGCATCCCGGACCATATCTTTGCCCACTGCCGTTACGGCCATAGTCGGGATGCCGTACTTCAATCCCATATCCACCAACCGGGTCATATTATGTACAGAGCGGGTTTCGAATTCGCCACCTATAAATACCTGCAGGGTAATGGCCGAGACATTCATGCGAATCGCATCCTCGATGTCAACGGCCAACTGCTCATCCGAGAGCTCCTTGAGTATGCTCGGGCCACCACTGCAGCGCATCACGACTGGTTTGGTCAGCGAAGGCGGTACTGAGGTTCGCAGAATTCCACGAGTGAGCATTATAGCGTCGGCGTATTGCATCAGCGGCACGATGGTAAGGTCTATCCGTTCGAGTCCGGTCGTAGGTCCCTGAAAGTAGCCGTGGTCAATCGCAAACATTACCGTCCGGCCGGTATCGGGATTGAATATCCTTGAGAGCCGGTTTTTCATTCCCCAGTCGAGAGAGCCCGCCCCTTTTAGGAAAAAGCCCTCGGTCTTCATGGGAACATCTTCGTAGAATTTTTTTTCTCCTTTTGTGGAGTCTATTTCAGGCATAATTCTTTCCTTTCAACCTGCTCTGTCTTGCTGTAATTGTGAAATTATTAATCTAATCTGTTTCCTGCTGCCCGTCGCCGTTGTCTTTCCACATCCATAGAGCAACGGTGACAAACCATACTATCGTAGCAAGAATCATTAACCATTTGACCATATCCAATTCCAAACGGCCTGTAAGAAACAGGACCGAAGGCAATGTTAAGGCAATCAACGCCAGCAGTGAGATGAT
>CAZWME010001102.1:0-1891 GCA_964634515.1 uncultured Pirellulales bacterium
GTCACTATAGGCGGCGGACGCGAAAACAGTGAAATCTATTTCTTTTTTCGATTCACCACGCAGGAAGGATTTTAATGACCTGCCGGGAAGATTGCTCGGGATGTTCCCGCCGGTCAAATCGACCAGGGTTGGAAAGAGATCAACACCCTGAGTCATATTATTTATGCGGATGCCGCGTTTCACAAGCCCCGGGGCGTGCCATATCATAGGGACGTGAAGCAGTGCATCGTAAAGAAACATGCCTTTTCTAACCATACGGTGCTCGCCCATAAAGTCGCCGTGGTCCGAAGTAAACACGACGATTGTATTATCGATGAGTCCTCTGCTTCTGAGAGTTTGCATAATCCTGCCGACCTGGTAATCCACTCCCCATTCTATCGAGGCATAATAGTATCTCATCGTCTCGGTGAGGTCTGTATCTTTTATGCGGTCGTAATGGAGGGCCCTGTACTGCTCATCCAGCCTGGCGCATAATTTTTCAGGGTGCACGAACGGCGGAAGAACAATTTCTTTACTGGAGTACCTGCTTGTATATTGTGATGGCGCCATATAGGGCGGATGCGGGTCAAAATAACTGACGTGAAGAAAAAAAGGCTCATTCTTTTTCGCGCTGTTAATAAAGTTGATAGCTTCGTCGGTATTCATTCGGGGATGACACTTTTCTTCGGGCCACAATGTGTCACTGTGCCAATAAGGCGGAACAAATTTACTGTAAGCTCTAAACGCTTCCCGGGTCCTAATCGAACACGAGTCCAGACTCCTAAGTGTATTTTTTGAATAAGTATGATTTTTACCAATCCATCCTGTGCGGTAACCACGCCGGCGAAAATAGCCTAACATGGAGCCGGAGATTGTATTTATTAATTTTCCACCCTTATTTGCAAGACTGCCATGCTGATGCGGATATAGTCCACTGAATAAAGTAATCCTTGACGGCAAGCAAACAGGATTGTTTGCAAAATAGTTTTCACATAATGCTCCTGCAGCGGCCATTTTATCCAAATTAGGCGTGCGGGCGTTGGGATGCCCAAGACAGCTCTGGGCATCACAGCGCATTTGGTCGCAAATGATAAAGACTACATTTGGAGGTGGGCCGGAGCTTCTTCCTTTAAGGATTGTAGGAGTGTTGAACGTTGCAACGGCGGCTGCGGAAGTTTTAACTGTTTTCTTAAGAAAATCACGGCGGTTGAATGTATTGTTCATTGTTAATCTTTCTTTAAAGTTCAGGTCTTCGATAGTACTTCCCGGATATTATAAGTTATTATTACCAGTATTTCACCTATTGAACTTTACTGATCGTAAAACAAGCGGAGCCTATACCGAATCAAATCAGTATAGGCCCTGAATCTAAATCTACTACATAGTTTGACTTCATGGCCGAATCCCGGTTTTAGAGTGCTGGTGGGTACAGGCGTATATCATCAAAGTACATCATACCCGAACCGCTGGCCACAGGATTGGTCATATTGCCGAAGCCAAGAGTAATCGTATTAACGTTGGTAAGGTTCGCACCGAAATCCTGCAGGTTGATTCTCCATTCGGTCCAGTCCTCTACCTGAGTTGTATTAGCATTAGGATTATCGACACCCGCGATGCCGTTCAGGACAACATACATCCTCTCGGCAGTATTGGCAGCATCGCCAATATACCAGATTGCCAGTGTATCGACGCCGTTCTCAGTCCAGTCACGTGGATAAGTCAGTGTCAAAGTCGCCTCGGATTTACCAACAGCATTATCGTAAGCAAACGGCATCGATTGAAAACCACTGTGAACGATAGTCTGCTCGGCAAATGGAGCATCCAAATGGCCAACCTGAGAACTGTTTGTCGGATCGTTGAAACCGTCCACCCAGGCGTTATAAATCCTGTTACTGCCTTCCTCACCTTCATT
>CAZWME010001103.1:0-1890 GCA_964634515.1 uncultured Pirellulales bacterium
AGAAGGACTCGAAAACCGGCGAACCTACAGGTATTCTTCGCAGTTGCAACCGCTACATAAAAAGCTCCGCATCCGGCGCAAAGCCGACGGAACGTGACCGTTATGAACGATTGCTCGAATTGTTCAAAGACTACAACTCCGTCGGGATCACCGGCATTTGTGATGGCGCGTCAAATGCTTCAAATCTCGAACGGTATCAGAAGATGCTTGATAATGGGCAACTGACAGTTCGCGTATCCGCTCAGCACTATGTTGATACCATAGGTCCCATTGAACAGGTAAAAGAGAGCATCCGCAATGTTGCAAAGCACCCGCTGTGCAAAGGTGGCCCAATGCTTCGGGTTATAGGCGTCAAGGTCTTCCTCGACGGGGGTATGCTGACCGGTAGTGCGTATATGAGAAAGCCATGGGGTGTGAGTAAAATCTATGCGATCGACGACCCCGACTATCGAGGCGTCTTATTCATTCCTAAAGAGCGGCTTTTACCGATGGTCCGTACCGCGACCGAATCCAAACTTCAATTTACCGCCCACACCGTCGGTGATGGAGCTGTTCATACACTGCTTGATGTTTATGAGGAAATTAACAAAACAATGCCGATTCGAGGTGCCCGGCACTGCATTACTCACTCCAACTTTATGAGCGCCGAAGCAGTTAAAAAGGCGGCCGCGTTGGGAGTGATACCTCTGATCCAGCCTGCATGGCTCTATCTGGACACGAGAACCTTAACTAAGCACTTCGGTTACGACCGTCTTCGTTATTTTCAACCATTAAAAAGCCTTTTTGAGGCCGAATGTATTGCCGCCGGTGGCTCCGATCACATGCAGAAAATCGGCCCTGTGCGTTCGATTAATCCATATGATCCCTTCCTTGGTATGTGGACTACCATCACACGCCGGGCTAAATGGTATCAGGACCGCCTGCATCCTGAAGAAGCGCTCAGTCGCCGGCAGGCCATTCGTTTCTATACAATCAACTGTGCAAAGGCTCTCTTCCAGGACAAATTCGTCGGTTCACTTGAGCAAGGCAAACTGGCGGATTTCATCATTTTGGACACCGATTTGCTTACATGCCCGGTCGATGACATCAGAAATGCCAAAGTCGTAAGTACTTATATGGACGGACGCCGTGTATTCGGGCGGTAATGTGGATTATCTAAGACCAGGGCCGTAACGGGCCGGGGGATTCCTTGCGGAGGACCTCTTGCCTTGTCCGGAGAATATGGAGCGACCGGGGCTTCTCGTTTAAGAGAACATAAAACAGTAAAACTGCGTATGATATTTTGACGACGCTTTTTCTATGCAGGCACCTGGGTGGGAGCAGCAATTTTGAAGATTTAAACGAAACCGCAAAGGTCAAAGATTGGGAGGCCTTAAACTTTGGAAGATAGGATCAATCTTGAAGATTTCGAAGAGGATATATTAAGTCACCCTTCAAGAAGAAATGTTATACATATCCTCACGCTGGACGGCATTCTGGCCAATGATGTTTACGAGAGGATACATAACGACGAGAGAATGAAATATTATCAATTGATTAAGCCCCGAAAGACGGAAATACACGAGGCCGTCACGGAAATTGATAATATGGCGGTAGAAACTGTTTTATCAAGACTTCTGATAATTGATGTACGCAGAGCCACTTTGCCCAAGCTGCAAAGGGCTTATAATAAAGTAGTTGGTTATAATCGCAGAGACCTGAATAAATTATGCCACATTATATTAATAGGTGATGGCCCGTGGGACTTATTTCATGCCGGAAAAACGCTGGATGTCTTTGTTCCTCACATTGCCACTCATAGAGTAGATTTTCATCCGGCCGTGTTTTTTTATGACCCTTTCCTTCATTACGAGCATAGTGAAATCGAACGGGCTGGCGTAGATGACGAAT
>CAZWME010001104.1:0-1890 GCA_964634515.1 uncultured Pirellulales bacterium
GCTACGCGTTGAACTACTCCGTGGAATGCTGCTTCGCGAAGAGATACTGCTACGACTTGTTGAAGACCTTGGTGTAATCGTCCTGGTTGGAGCCCTGCTAACGGACCGCGATGATATAGTAGCCCTGGAAGAGCTTGATCTGCTGGGTGAAGATCGCCGGCTACTGGAGGAAGAAGACCTTGAAGTTTGCCGGCTTCTGGAAGTGCTCGGGCTCGATTTGCTGCTTTTGCCGGACGACTTCTCAGCCAAAACCGGTTCAATAGTCAGTATTAGGGCCAAAAACAACGTTCCAACAACAATTTTAACGTTTTTGGGGTATTTTAGCGTTGTCATAATACTTCTCCTTAAATACTTAATGTAAAAACATATACATTCGAGACTTCTTCTCTATCTATTAAAGGCACTAAAATCAAAGCCGGTAACGAGAATTTTGCCCAAAAAACTGCTATTTTTGAGCTTTTTGTATATGTAGAACGGAGGGAACCCTCGAATACATCACCCGACACCGTATTGATGGGCTTGTTTGAGGGGGGTAACGAAATTCCGGCTTCAGGTAAAGATGGGCTTACCGGCTACTTTGTATTTAACTAATAATCCTGCTGTGCATCTACAGCGCTTAATAAACAACTAATTGCACATTCGTAAGATACTCTTTAATGAGCACCCGTAAATGAAATGATGGATTGAAAACCTGCAATCTGTCAACTCTTCATGGCACGCCGTCTTCGACAGCTATTGGTTGCTGTATTTGCACATTCCTTGCACCACACAGCCAATCCGTCTTTATGTCTGTTATGTTTGTAATATTGGCTCTCGGCTTTCCACTTTTTACATCGGCCGCACCGCTTCTGTTTAACACCTCCGTAAACACGATGAAGGTCCTTATAGTTGTTGTATTTTTTCACAGAACCTCTCTTTTTTTCGTAACGTTCCCTCGCATATTCAGACTCACATTCCCTGCACCAAATCCTCAGCCCATCCGCGCGGGTACGATTCTTGCCAAACTCACTCTCGTCTTTACGTTTTTTACATTTACTGCATTGCTTCATTTTTTTACATCCATAGTTTTAACCATCCATAGCAAAATCCGCCGATCTCTTCGACATCGGCTCTTCCCAGATTTGCAATTCTACCACACATTTTCTCAAAAGACAAATATTCGTTTGATAAATTTCCTTGATTGGAACTAAAAAAGTATAATCCGGCCTTTCAGGTCAGGATATTCCCCAAAACCAAGTCGATAAACCCCCTATAACTTTTTTTCCTTTTCAATTTAAATCCGCCGGTAACTGACTCTCTACTCCATGGCTCCCGAGCTGCGCTGCGACATAATCAAGCGTTGCCGCCAGCTCTTCGGAGTAATCATTTTTAACCACATCAACAGCCGCAAGCAAAGCCGTTTTCATTAATTCTGCCGGGACTTCAACAATAATTCCATAACGCCCTTCCAGCATTTGTTCAGCTAATTGTGCGCCCTGTTCGGCCATCAAATCCACAGCGTTTTCCTGAGTCAATATTTCGCCGTAAAGTTCAATATATTCTTTGAATTGCATCTCAGTTTCAACTATTAGGAGGATCGCCTCTTCAACTATTATTCCGGCCTCACCGGCCAAATCTTTCGCATACGCCTTGCTCAATAACATCGGGACAAATTGGCTTCTCAATTTCGCGGCCGCCAGCATCCGCGTCCCAATTTGCGTATCTTCATTTTGGCTCACCAACAAATCGACCGCACTTTCTACGGCACTATCGGCAATCGCCAAAGCAAGCTCATCAAGTAATTCTGGAGTGTAAGCAATGCCTTTTGAGTTCAGAAACAGCATCATACCAAGCTTTAATTGAGGCGCCAATATTTTCTTTTTTGTTACAACATAACCCTCTCCGGATTCG
>CAZWME010001105.1:0-1889 GCA_964634515.1 uncultured Pirellulales bacterium
GAAGGCATTAGATTTTTATACGAAGTATTTTGCGGTGTGGGTGGTTGTCGGCGGAGTTGTGGCGTATTTTTGGCCTGAAGTGTTTTTGACGCTTGAGGAGAAGATGGCCTGGTTCTTCGCGGCAACCATCGAACGTGTTTTGCCGCGTGCCCTTCGACTTCAAAAGGGAATGAACTGGTTCTTCGCCCTTACGATGTTCGGCATAGGGGCGGTTCTGCAAATCGAGGATTTCAAACGAATCGCAAAAAGACCGGTCATCGTTTTAATCGGCTCTGCTGCGCAGTTTAGTATTATGCCGTTAGGTTCGTTTGTTCTTGCTAAGCTGTTCGGGTTACCGCCTGAAATTGCAGTCGGATTAATACTGACCGGCTCGGCACCGGGAGCGATGGCAAGCAATGTGATGTGTTATATCGCCAAAGCGGATACGGCGTATTCGGTCTCACTGACAACAGTATCCACGCTGTTGTGTCCGCTATTGACGCCGGGATTAACTTTCCTTTTGGCAGGGTCGAGGCTGGAAATTCCTTTCCGGGATATGGTCTTAAGCGTCATCAAAATGGTTATTCTTCCATTGTTCATAGGGTTTGGGATAAGGCATTATTTAAAGGAAAAAATAGAAAAGGTCCTGCCGATATTCCCGGCAATATCGGTTACGTTTATCATTTTTATCTGCTCGATGGTAATAGCACTTAACAAGAACCGCCTGGGTCAGGTGACAGGTCTTGTTTTGATAACGGCGGTGATACTTAATCTTTACGGAATGTTATGCGGCTACGGCGTAGGCTCTGCTTTTCGGATAGAGCTGCGTCGGAGACGAACTTTATCGATTGAGATTGGGATGCAGAACGCCGGCTTAGGAACGGTTTTAGCGCTGGAACATTTCGGCGAACAAGCGGCCATACCCGCGGCGATTTTCGTTTTTATATGCATTATCACAGCGTCCGTAATGGCGGAAATCTGGCAGAAAAAACCCGTAGAAGCAGTAACATCAGCAGAATAAATATTATATATTAGCGGAAGACTATTGCATTGTGCCGATATAAAGGTATAATCCGGCTTCAGTTTGGGACAAGCAAGTTCGATGGGCAGCCGGTTTGGCTGCCTTTAAGTTTATCTGTAATAGAAGATTTTGTGGAGCATTAAGTTATGGGTTGCAAACTGGCAATCGCAGGCGTGACCGGTGCGGTCGGTCAGGAATTTTTGGAAATCCTTCAAGAGCGGGATTTTCCATTTGATTCTTTGAAAATGTTGGCGTCCAGCCGGTCGGCCGGTAAGAAAATCGAATTCAAAGGCAAGGAATATACCGTTGAAGAATTGACAAAGAACAGCTTCGCCCGTGTTGATATTGCTTTGTTCAGCGCCGGTGCCTCACGAAGTAAAGAATTCGGCCCAGCCGCTGTTGAAGCCGGTGCGGTCGTTGTGGATAATTCCTCAGCGTTCAGGATGGACCCGGATGTTCCGCTGGTCATACCTGAAATAAACCCGCAGGCAATCAAGGAGAACAAAGGCATAATCGCCAATCCGAACTGTTCAACGATTATCGGTATTGTGCCGGTCTGGCCTTTGCATAAGGCCAATCCAGTCAAACGAATGGTCGTGAGCACATATCAGGCCGCCAGCGGCGCGGGACATTCGGCGATGGCCGAGCTACAGGAGCAAACGCAGGAAATCCTCAACGGGAAAGAGCCGACCTGCAATGCGTTCCCGTACCAAATAGCGTTTAACTGCTTCATCGACAACGCGCCGCTTGCACCGAACGGATACAACCAGGAAGAGATGAAAATGGTCCACGAGACCAGGAAGATTTTCGACTGCGCTGAGATTGCGATTACCTGTACCTGTATTCGTATTCCGGTATTCCGTGCGCATTGTGAGAGTATCAATCTTGA
>CAZWME010001106.1:0-1889 GCA_964634515.1 uncultured Pirellulales bacterium
AAGCAGAATGTTGGTTTCAAGTGCGATGGAACCATCCGCAAAAACATGTGGAGTGATTTCGAGTGAGTCAATTACATCTATATATTCTGTTTGAGTCTGAAAAGTTGTCAACTGACCGCCCCCGCCTGGTATGAGCTTTGTGATTGTTTGAAGTGGTACATGTTGTGTTGATTTAACTACGGATGTTTTACCATTAATGCTCTCAATCATTGGGTTCATCAGGATTTTCATATAACCTCTCGACTCAAGCAAGTCCACTAGGGCCGTGAAATCATGGCCCGTACTCAAATATCCAATCTTAAGTCCCATTCTGGAACGAATAAGTTCCCTCAATGAAGCTCCCGGAAACGCAGGCAGAAATTCATCATCCAATACTAATTGCTGGACATTAGCTCCAAAAGCCGTACCACCGGGTTTCATCGTAATATCTTCACCGAATAAGTTTTCAATTGCGATAGTGGTTTCCCGGTCGAATGTAAAATCTGCGTATATCTCTGATATGAGGCAATCTATCTTGACCTGAATCGGAGGAACATCCACCGCTTCCAGAAGCTCAAGCACTGCATCGACATCATCACGAAGCGGGCATCTGACTATCAACTGGTTGGTGGCAGGGTTGCTGCTGACGGTATAATCTGAGATGGCAGTTGATTTACCTTTTGCATTAAAAAGCTTTGTTGCAAACTGCTCGTGTACGATTTTTTTAAGCTCATCGGAGGTATGTTGCTTACAAAAATAGAATAGCTTGAATTCCTCTTTTCCCCCAACCATTTGTGGTACGATTTTGGGTGGAGTCTCGTATATCTCAGGAATCGGAATATTTGGGTCATTAACAGTAGTATCAATCTGTAGATATTTGAGAGACTTCTCGGCGTTGTGTTCGGTATTTGTCTGGGCAAAGAGGCTACAATACCCCCCCAAACAAACCACAAGCCCAACAGTCAAAGCTTTTATTAGCCATCGACTGCGGCTAACATTTTGGCCGCTTCTGGTCATAATTCTACACCCGTCATCATATTCCTTCCCGGGCTCTATAAACAATGTTTTACACTATCCAACGCTTCTAAACCAGCCCAGGTTTAGACGGAAGAATGAGTATTATATCGTATATATCTTTTATCGTCAAGTATATTCTGAAAAAATGAGGAAAATAATTCATCCTCCTCGAACTCACCTAAATTAAATATATTAGACCAAGTCGTTTTTTTTTGCTATTTTATGTAGGTCATGCAGAAAAAAAAACAAAAAATCACTGTTGGTTTTATAGCATTAGGTTGCCCAAAAAACTCAGTTGACAGCGAAAGAATGTTAGCTGAAATCGCCGAGGCCGGTTTTTTAATAACAGCCGAGCCTGATACCGCCGATGTCGTTGTCATTAATACCTGCGGTTTTATCGCTCCGGCCAAAGCCGAATCACTCGAAGCAATAAGGCACACTGAGGAACACAAACTCAGCGGCGACGTAAAAAAAGTTATTGTCGCCGGTTGTCTTCCGGAAAGGGAAGGCGAAAAACTTTTTAATCAGGTTGACGGCATCGACGCCATTGTCGGTCTTGGCCAGAGAGATAATATTGCCCGGATAATTAAAACAACGCTTTCTCGCCGGCATCCGGCGGCTTATTTGGATCAGTCGGCACAGACAATATTAGATGACAGAACCAGGTTACTTATTACGCCGGGCCATTGGGCGTACCTGCGAATCAGCGAGGGCTGTAATCACCGCTGTTCTTTTTGTACAATACCGGCAATCAGAGGCCGATTCCGAAGCAAAACACCCGAACTCGTCCTGTCCGAGGCGGGCGAATTAGTGTCGGCCGGCGCATTCGAGCTTAATATAATCGCACAGGACAGCACATCATACGGCCGAGATTTGAAAATAAAAAATGGTCT
>CAZWME010001107.1:0-1887 GCA_964634515.1 uncultured Pirellulales bacterium
TTGCTCCCGGTCTCACCTTCATTAATGTCATTGTATGACTCAAAATCGTCCACGATAAGAAAGTTGGCAGTCGTAAAGCTCCAGAGCATACCCTTCTGTGTCGCACCACCTGCCTCAGCTTCATCGACCCGCCAGTAGTAAGTTGTATCCCATTCGAGCTTACCAGGATCATGGCTTTCGGAGCCAAGGTTTTTGCTGCCTTTGTATTGCGGCGAACCTGTATCGGCACTTTGCACTGCATCTTTATCCGTACCGAAATAGACCTGATGCGAAGCGGCACTGTCACTTGCCGCCCATGAGAGGATCTGTACCTGCGTTACATCGACAGCACCGTTAGACGGTATCGGGCTTGCTACGGCTCCCGGAGTCGAGAAGCTCCAAATATCACCTTTAACTGTTTCGGCACCATGGAAAGCGTCAACCCGCCAGTAGTAAACCTTTTCTAAATCAAGCGTGCCGGGACTATAAGTTGCAGGTCCCCATGGCATAGCACCGGCGGCATTGCTGACAATATCATAATCGTCACCGAAGTACACGTAGTGCAATATTGCGCCATAACCAGGCTCCCAGCGAAGGGCGATATTCGGGTCCACAGACTCGCTGCCGTCAACAGGGTATGGACTAAAGGCGCTCTTGGGGGCAATTGAAAAGCTCCAGACAGGCCCTTGCCATGGACTCTCCGGATCCGATTCATCGATCTCAACTATTTTCCAGTAGTAAGTCGTATCCGGTACCAGGCCGTCCGGATAGGGAAATCCGGGAAAGCCAATGGTAACAATGTTGTCTGTCTGGTTGCCATGGAACGTATCACCAGTGCCGGCGGCCACATCATCATAATTCTCACCCAGGTACACATCGTGTGAAACTGCATAATCTCCCGATACCCAGGTAAAGCTCACCCATGTATCCCTAAGTATGGCGCCATCAGCCGGTTCCGGATTGCGTGGGAACGGTCTTTCCACAGACAGATACTGGCTTGGGATGGGTTGACGAGCTATAGTCGAACTCTCCCATGAAAGCTCACATATAGCTCCGCCGCCGTTCTCATACCACTCCATGATTATCTCATATTTCTGCCCGGCTTTCAGGGAAATATCGCCGCTGTCATGGGTGCCTCCATGATCGGTCCAGTTGTTAATAATCCGTTGGCCATTTACGTACAACCGAATCCCATCGTCTGTCTGAGTGTGGAAGGTGTAGATCGCGGAAGCCGGCACTTCAATCATGCCCGTCCATCGTACTGTGAAACCGTCCACATTTATCGACGGATCCGGTGAACCTTCACCCCAGCTAAAATCTATCGTAGGATCTATACGCACCATAATCAAATCCCGCCAGGGATTACCTGCACTGCCGTGATAATACTCACCCCTTAGGCCTTCAGTGCCGCTGGCGACACCGACCAGGCCCAGAACCAAAACAAAAGAAACCAGATAAATCAATTTTCTACACATAACAATCCTCCTTCAAAAAATATTAGTTTGTCAATTGGAATGTGAAATTCTGATTTAGCAATACATTGCTTTAATCAAAACACTGTACTGCCAAAGCGGACTCCTCCTCTATTTCAAAAAAATATTTATTTCTTACATAAGAATCCACAGAAATCTTCATTGCGCAGGTAAAAGCCTAATTTATATATCTATACCATATTGGCTGGTCTGACGTCAAAAAAAAAATGATTTTGAATTAGCAATCAGCAAGGTTCTTAATAAAACTTTGCAAAAGCTGGAAAAAGCTGAACAATAACGAGCAAAACTGCCACAAACGAAATCTGTAGAACTGTTACACAGCGACACTAAAAATGACCCGATTCTATTGAGAAAATCTTTCAACCGGAGTACAACCAGAAAGCCAGATATCCACCAATTTCCAGAAAACCTTTAG
>CAZWME010001108.1:0-1887 GCA_964634515.1 uncultured Pirellulales bacterium
CAAGATGTGGAATGAAAATGAATTGTCCAAAATGGTTAAAGGCGGTGTTCCTTTTCCAATGCTCACCGATGCAGGCGGTAAAGTAGGTACTGTTTATGGTGTCTATGATGAAAACGCCGGAGTGGAAACGCGTGGCAGATTCCTTATTGACCCTGACGGAATAATACAAGGATATGAGGTATTAACGCCACCGGTAGGAAGAAACGTCAATGAAACAATTCGCCAGATTCAAGCGTTTCAGGTGGTAAGAAAAAGCAAAGGGGACGAAGCAATGCCATCAGGTTGGAAACCGGGTAAAATGACTTTGAAACCCGGACCAGATTTAGTTGGCAAAGTATGGGAAGTGTGGAAAACGGAGAACGCGTTTGATTAATCTAAAGATTAAGACGAATAATACTGGTTCTTTCAAAAGTGTTTGATTCCCAGTATTATTCCTTTATAAGAAAAGTCAGAGCAAAAATACAGAAAACAGAATGCAAAAGACAAAAAGGGAGGGGGCTGCGAAGGAAATACAGAAGAGCCGCCCGGCCCAATTCTGAAGAAGATTCTGGAATACGCGCACACAATAAAAAGAAAGAATGTTACAAATGATAGATATAGGTCTTAAAAAATTAGGGTTTGATGAATGGGTTCAGAATACAAGTTCTGAGTATGTTCATGACGGATTTTCTCTGGCAAGAGTTATTGAAGTCAACAAAAACAGCTATATAGTGGCCAATGGCAGGCATGAAATGTTAGCGGAACTCTCTGGTAAATTCCTGTTTGACGCAGAGGACACTATTGATTTTCCTACAGTAGGTGATTGGGTTACAATACAAACCCTGGACAATTACACGCTTGCCATCGTCCATTCTGTTTTGCCTCGTAAAACTTTATTGAAACGCAAAGAGCCCGGCAAACGAATAGATTTTCAGCTCATTGCTTCTAACATTGATTTCGGTTTGATTATGCAATCTGCAGAATATCTCAATTTCAATTTGCTGGACAGGTATTTCGTTATGCTGAATGAAAGCAGAATTCAACCTATAGCTGTTTTTAGCAAAATCGACCTCTTGTCTTTTTCAGAAGCGAAAGCAATTAAAGAAAATCTATCAAAGTTGAAAAATCAGTATTTGCTTATCAGCAACATTTCTGAAATGGGAATAGAGGAACTAACGAATAGACTCATTCCAGGCAAAACATACTGTCTATTGGGTCAATCCGGAGTCGGAAAGACCTCACTGCTTAACAGATTGCTTCGTACAGAAATGCTCAAAGTTAATGAAGTGCGGGAAAAGGATGGAAAAGGCAGGCATACCACAGTCAGACGTCAACTTATATGTCTTGATTCCGGCAGCATCATCATTGACACACCGGGGATGAAAGAACTTGGCAATTTCGCAATTGAGCATGGGCTTGATCAGACGTTTGAAGGTCTTACTTCGTATGCTTCAGAATGTCGTTTCAGCGATTGTACGCATACTCGCGAAGAAGGATGCGCAATAATCGAAGCTGTCAAGAAGGGAGAAATCGAAGAAAGCAGATATAGCAATTATCTTAAACTAAGGAAAGAATCTGAATTCTATGAGATGTCATATCAGGAAAAGCGTAAAAAGGATAAATCATTTGGGAAAATGGTTAAGAATTACAAGAATTTTAAGAGAAAGAATTGAACAGGTAAATCAGTTATTCCTATAATCGAAAAAAATGCGCGCTTTGAGTAGAATTGGGCTGGGCGGCTACAGCCTACAACGAGTTACTATGTTATAAAAGTTATCTCCATCAACATATAATTCTGTTAGGAATGAAATAATTAATATATCGTCCCTACGGGACTGGGACGTAGAAGAATATTGCCTGGATTATTCTTAGTTACATAAAAAAGAAAAGGCCCTGTCTTTTCGACAG
>CAZWME010001109.1:0-1884 GCA_964634515.1 uncultured Pirellulales bacterium
ACGTGGAGAAGTGGTGTTTATGGAGCCCAGCATGAACTGTATATTGGCACGAGCCCTTCCGAGGTAATGTCCGCTGAGGTTACCAGCTCAGATATTTACAAAGGACGGCAGACTCTTGGCAGCTATACATTTCCTGAACCTCTTGAATGGGGCGAGACTTACTATTGGCGTATCGACGAAGTCAATGATGCTCAGCCCGGCAGTCCGTGGAAAGGCGATGTGTGGGGCTTTACCGTTGCTAACTTTATTGTCGTGGATAACTTTGAGTTCTACAACGACATTGTGGAAGGGGAAGAGGGCAGCAACCTTGTATATTATACCTGGTTAGACGGATTAGACAATCCTTCAGAAAACGGCTCAACAATCGGCTATTTTACAGGCTGGTCTCTTGAGTCTGATGTCGTTCATGGCGGCGGGAAGTCAGCACCGTTTATGTACGACAACAGTGTATCGGGTATATCAGAGGTCCAGCGTGAGTGGGAGACACCACAAGACTGGACGGCGAATAATCTTAAATCATTAACATTATGGTTCGAAGGTGACCCGGCTAACTCGGCTGAGCCATTGTACATTTTGATTGGAGATAGCGCAGATGCAGTAAAGGTCATCACTCACGATGACCCGGCCGCTGTTCAATTAGACGGCTGGCAGGAGTGGAACATTTTACTGAGTGAGTTAAGCGATGCGGGACTAAATCCGGCCGCTATCAAGAAGATGTGCATCGGTGTGGGAAACAAGGATAATCCTCAGACTGGAGATACCGGCACTTTGTTCCTTGATGATATCAGAGTGTATATACCCAGATGCAGGCCTGAAATCGCACAACCCAGGTGTGATTTCAATGGTGACTGTGTTGTTGATGAGTTAGACCTTGCGATATTAGAAAGTGAGTTGGGCAGTGAATCAGTACGCCCTGAAGATGTTGTCGAAGTTTATCGTGAAACAGAGTCAGCCGATACGATAGCCGAACCCATGATGATTTGGGACGACCCTGAAGCTTCCGGCGGACAGTATATGGAGTGTCAGCCCGGCAGCAGCGGTGGTCCCAACGAAAACCAAAGCGCTACTTATGATATCTATGTCTCGGGTGGTGTTTACCAGCTCCTTGGTCGGACGCTCTGCCCGGACGGCAAGGACGATTCCTTCTGGCTCCGAATTCAGGGGGCTGCCACCAACAGGAATAACGACACCGGCTGGGTAAGATGGGGAGCAGTGAATAGCAGCGAATGGATGTGGACTCCTGTCAGGAGCATGGACGACGCCGACAAAACAGTGCTCTTCACGATGGAAGCCGGCTCTTATACTGTGGAAATCACATACAGGGAAGATGGAGCTAAGATAGATGCTTTCCTGCTTACTGATGACATGGAATTTGATATATCAATCTTCAATCCTTTGCGTACTGACCTGAACGCCGATGGAGTAGTTGACGCTGAGGACCGTGCCATCTTGATGGAGTCGTGGCTTGATGAGGATCTATGGCCATAACCTCAGTTTAAGATTTTATAGTAGGACTTTGCTCTGTTTCACAAAATCACGGTTTGTGGTAGAATGCAAGGTAGTTCTTGTATTGATTCCGAACGGTGAGAAATCTATTCTGCAAGTGTTTGAATAAGAAATTTCCATTCTGCGGAATCTGTTCTGAGTCATCTTTTGCAACTAAACAGAAAGGACCTTAAAATGAAGCATTCTAAAGAACGTAAAGTAATATACATAATGATTTGGTTTTGTTTGGCTTTATGTGCTACTGGAGATGCACAGGGGGATATGGAGCAGGAGACAGAGAGGCTGGCTATTAAAGTGATGACCTATAATCTGAAGTTTGCCAGCCCAACTTTTAAGCCTTCATGGTCGGTTCGTCGCAACTGGCAAGTTGATATGATT
>CAZWME010001110.1:0-1877 GCA_964634515.1 uncultured Pirellulales bacterium
ACAGCCCATAATCATCGTAGGTGTGGATAAAACCGAAAAAGCGCTGGAGGTATTGAAAAAGAACTGGGTTCATACCTTTGGAAAAGAGATATATGCCCTATGATACAGCCCGACCCCCTATTGGGCCGCCATTTCCTAAATCTTCGTTACCCCCCGTCTATCTGAGTAGCTTGACAGCCTTCAACTGAACATTATACGTGTCAGTAATCCGTTAAAACCAACTCACGTGACTCGAAGTAGCCTGTGAAGCTCTCCGCTAGAGGGTGATATGGTACTTACGCACTGCTCGACCCAACTCAGCATCACGCCGAATAGCACATCCGGGTTTGGCGCAGTTCGCGGATGCATCAGACAACCTGATTAGAATTTGTTTGAAAGACAAGGAAAAACTGAGGAGAGTGTATCGGATGTTAAAAATAGCCGATGACATCACCCAGCTAATCGGAAATACGCCTCTTGTCAGGTTAAACAAGATGGCACAGGGATTGGGCGCCCACGTCGTGGCAAAGCTTGAATCCTTCAATCCCTGCGGCAGCGTAAAGGACAGGATAGGCTTATCTATGCTCAAAGCCGCTGAGGAGGCAGGTCTGATTCAAAATAACACGGTTATAATTGAGCCCACCAGCGGCAACACGGGAATCGGCCTGGCATTCGCCTGTGCGGCCAAGGGCTACAAACTGATTCTAACAATGCCCGATACGACGTCCATAGAGCGAAGACAACTACTGTCGGCTCTCGGCGCTGACTTAGTATTGACACCTGGATCAAAAGGGATGCGAGGGGCAATTGACAAGGCTGAAGATTTGACACGGCAGAACGCTA
Source organism: uncultured Pirellulales bacterium (assembly GCA_964634515.1). GTDB lineage: Bacteria > Planctomycetota > Phycisphaerae > Sedimentisphaerales > Anaerobacaceae > NIOZ-UU13. Next base: position 823 of record CAZWME010001110.1, read on the forward strand.
AGCAGAATGCTAAAAGTTACATGCCACAACAATTCAAAAATCCCGCTAACCCCCGGGCCCATAGAGAAACTACAGCGGAGGAAATATGGCGGGATACCGAAGGACGAGTAGATATTCTGGTTTCCGGCGTGGGGACGGGAGGGACAATTACCGGCGTCGCTGAGGTTATCAAGTCAAGAAAGCCGGAATTCAAGGCAATCGCCGTTGAGCCCGCTGAATCTCCGGTTCTCTCAGGCGGCAAGCCCGGCCCGCACATGATTCAGGGCATCGGCGCCGGATTCGTGCCAGACGTATTGCGATTAGACCTTATCGATGAAATAATCAAGGTCACCAGCGAGGATGCCGCGGAAACGGCACGCAGATTAGCCATAGTGGAAGGAATACTGGCAGGTATATCGTCCGGGGCGGCTGTATGGGCGGCCCTGGAGGTTGCCGCCAGAGCAATAAACAGAGGCAAGCTTATTATTGTGATTTTACCCGACACCGGAGAGCGCTATCTAACTACCCGGCTCTTTCAAGAGCAAACCTGAGGGTAAAAACGAGGAGGTTGAATTGTTCAATACCTTCCGAGAGGACATTGGGGCTGCTCTGGCTAGAGACCCCGCGGCTAGGAACAAATTGGAGGTGCTTCTCTTCTACCCTGGAGTACATGCCTTGCTGTTTCACAGACTTGCTCATTATCTCTGGGGACATGGACTGCGCCTGCTCGCCCGTTGCGTCTCTCACACGGCTCGATTCCTGACAGCAATCGAGATTCATCCCGGCGCTGTTATCGGCAGAAGGTTTTTCATCGACCATGGCGCGGGGGTGGTGATCGGGGAAACTGCTGACATTGGGAACGATGTGTTGATGTATCAAGGTGTAGTCCTTGGCGGGACAACCCTTGAGAAGAAGAAACGCCATCCAACCATCGGTAATAATGTGGTTATCGGCTCGGCAGCGATATTGCTCGGCCCCATCATTGTCGGAGATGGTTCCCGAATCGGCGCGAATTCCGTCGTAGTAAGATCCGTCCCCCCGGGGTCTGTTGTAGTCGGTGTCCCCGGGCGTATAGT
>CAZWME010001111.1:0-1876 GCA_964634515.1 uncultured Pirellulales bacterium
ACCACATTCTTGCCCCGTTAGCTTGCCCTGTGGGTTTATCCTGTGGAATAATTACCTATATCTAATCGGGTTTCACCCAAAATCCCTCTTAAAATCATAATATCCCGGAATTTTTCAGGGGGCCTCTAAAAATGAATTTTGAGAGGTTCCCATAAGTATAAACCTGCCATGAAAACACTTATCGTTCTTTAGCCACGATATGGATGCTCCCAGGGTCTGCGATACTTCCGTCGCAGCAGCTTCGCAGCTTCGCGATTACCGACGATTTTCTGAGATTCCCGGTCCCAGGTAATCTTGGTCTCCGTTTCATAGGCAATCATGGCTAATTTCACCGTGGTAGTCGAATAATGTCCTTCTTCTGTCGTGCAAAGGGGCTGTCTGCGGTCACGTACAGCTTCGAGGAAATCAGCCATATGGGCCGGTCCCATATCGCTTGCAACCTCATTCACCGTAGGTTGCTTGTTCTTGCCCTTCGGGATGATTATCCATGTTCTGTCGGTTGCAAAGACGGTCCCCTTCTCGCCATAAAAGAAAATCCCGTTTTTAACTTCCGGCCTATACTCTTGCGCCCCCCAAATACGATGACGCCATATAACCGGACAAGTGTCGAAGTCAAAATGGACAGTCAGGATATCAGGTGTAGTGATCCTATCTTTGAAATAGTAAAGCCCGCCTGAAGCCTGAACCGCTCGCGGCATAGTCTCTCCCAACACCCAGCGGGTCGCATCGATCAGGTGGATACCCCAGTCAACTAAGTGGCCGTGCCCGTATTCTTTCTCCAGCCTCCATGCATGATGACCAATCTGCGGGCAATATGGCAGCTTAGGCGCGGGCCCGCACCACAGGTCCCAGTCCAGACTTGCCGGCGGCTCCTGTGGCGTAGTGTCCCTTATTCCGGCCGTGTAGTGAATTTGTGCCTCGGCCTGAATGATTCGCCCGATATTGCCTTCTTGAATATACTGCCGCGCTTGTCGGATTGCTTTGCTCTGACGGCGCTGAAAACCGATCTGCACTATCCGCCCGCTCTTCTTCGCCGCCTTAACCATAGCCTCCCCTTCTCGTACATCATAAGCCAGCGGCTTCTCGCAATATACATCAAGCCCCTTCTCCACCGCATCAATAAACATAAGCGCATGCCAGTGCGGCGGCGTAGCTATAATAACGGCTTCTAATCCGGCAACCCTTAAAAGCTCCTTGTAGTGCTTGAAAGTCTTCGGACGAGAACCTTGGCTCTGCTCAATCTTATCCGCACTGCTCTTTAGGTGCTCGCTGTCAATATCACAAATCGCAATGACTTCTACACCGCCGACCTTGAAAGCGGCCCTCACATCCGCCATACCATACCCGCCGCAGCCGATTAAACCTACTTTTAGTTTGTCTCTTCCAGCCTCCGAACCCCCGTAGAGCATAGTTGTCATTCCCACAGTACCGGCCACCGTCGCACCGATAAATTTCCGTCGATTCATCTTTTCCATCGTAAAATTTCCCTTCTGCCTGCGCGCGAAATGCAAACATTAAAAATGTGGTTTTGTTTCACTGGAGATACACAATCTTCTTCGACACAAAACGACCGCGCCTCCCACACGTAATGAAATAAGATTATAGATTATCATACATTTAAGAATTGGTTTGTCAATACTGCCTGCCCCCACGTTTAGAATGCCTTGTATTCAGTGGGGGCCTGCCCTTGTCATTCCTGCGAAAGCAGGAATCCAGATTTTGATTTTTATACTGCAATTTTGCTATTTAATTTTTATTCTTTGCTTTTTCCCCTCTTTGCCCTCTGAGGCTAATATTCTTAATCCGCATAATCAGCGTTAATACGCGTCTAATGGTCCTCTTGCTTAGCTTCTAAAAGCTCTTCATTATGAACATA
>CAZWME010001112.1:0-1874 GCA_964634515.1 uncultured Pirellulales bacterium
CACCGCGAGTGGCGATAGCTTCACAATGGCCCACCTCATCGACGTCTTTTGGGTCAGCATGGTATCTTCTTGACCATGAAATTCGACTGCGAAGCTCTGCTATTAACATCCAGGGCATCGGTCAAATCGACCTTAGAAAATACAACGTTTTGATTCTTCCGAGCAGCAGTGGGCTTGACCGTATTATTGACGATAAGGCCTTAAAAAAAATAAAACGCTGGATTGAAGAGGGTGGAACGCTGATTGCATCGGGCAATTCAGCGGTATTTCTCGCCTCAAAAGAACGAGGGCTTTCGTCTGTGCGGTTGAGGCGTAATGTGCTCAAGGACCTTTCCATTTATAAAGAGGCTGTCCAGCGAGAAAGAGCCGCCAGGGATATCAAGATTAACACAGACCGGATATGGGGAACAAAAACGCCTGAGAAAAAGGCGGAAAATGCAAAAATCCCAAAAGAAGATGGCGAAAAAGAGAAGGCCCAAAAAGATAAAGATACCAAAGAGGACAAAGATGCCAAAGAGGACATCGAGAAGCTCAAACGCACAGACGAATGGCAGCGGATTTTCAGCCCGGGGGGTGTATTCCTTGCCGGGCATATCAACACTGAACACTGGCTCGGATTTGGTCTGCAAGAAAGGCTCCCAATTATGCTCAGGGGCAGCTACGCGTTTTTGTCCAGGCACCCGGTTTCGACGGTGGTTCGGCTGGACGATAAAGAGCAGCTTCGTTTGAGCGGGCTGCTCTGGCCTGAAGCGAAAGAGCGGCTTTCTAATACAGCCTATGCTACCGTTGAGTCCCTCGGAAACGGGCAGGTGGTTCTATTCGCCATAGACCCAACCTTTAGAACCTGGCTGCCGGGCATACAGCGCCTCTTTTTCAACGCCGTATTATTAGGACCGGGTATGGGTACGTCTCAACCTGTCCCCTGGTGAGCATGCTCGAGCTTATTGTTTACGTTTTTGTATTTGCATTGGCGCCGTGCAACAACCAGCAGTAAGCCGGTCATTACTGATAAAGGTGTATGTTTTCTGGTCTTTATTTTACAACAGGAGGTCAACCGATGGCCACAGTACTGAAACTGGATGAGATCAAGAATCTGGTTGATGTCCCTCAACTGATACAGGATATTGAAGCAGGATTTGTTCTCTATTCTGAAGGTCGGGTAAATGTTCCCCCGGTGGGCTTTTTGCATTTTGACGATCCACCTGGAGATGTTCACATCAAGTATGGTTTTGTCAGCGGTGATGATTATTATGTCCTGAAAATGGCCTCTGGTTTTTATAATAATCCCGATTTGGGCTTACCTGCCAGTGATGGCCTGGTTCTGCTCTTTAGTCAAAAAACAGGGGAATTACAACTTATTATGTTGGATGAGTGTTGGCTCACTGACATCCGCACTGCCGCCGCAGGAGCTGTGGCAGCAAAACATTTGGCACCGAAAAACATCACCCATATCGGCATTGTGGGTACCGGCGTGCAGGCTGGGCTGCAACTGGAAATGCTCCAGCATGTCGTGGATTGCAATAGATGTATCATTTGGGGCAGAAATCCTGAAAAAGTGCAGGCCCTTATCGATGAGCTTCAATCAAGAGATACTTTCTCTGGGTGGCCGTTACAATTCCAGGCAGCTCAGGATATGGAATTCCTGACTTCTCAATGCGAGCTAATTGTTACTACCACTTCGGCGAAAGCACCTTTGATTAAGGCCGATCAGGTCAAAAAGGGCACGCATATCACGGCCATGGGTGCCGATGATCATGGCAAACAAGAGCTTGAAGCAGAGATTTTGGCAAAGGCCGATATACTGGTGGCTGATAGTGTTTCGCAATGCGTCGATCATGGAGAGTGCTTTCATGCAGTCAATAATAACCTTATTG
>CAZWME010001113.1:0-1872 GCA_964634515.1 uncultured Pirellulales bacterium
GCCCCCTCTTCAATATCAACGGCGATCTCATAGGAATCAATACGGCCATAAGGGCCGGCGCTGAAAATATCGGCTTTTCAATACCGGTAGATACACTGGCCGACAATCTGGCACAGATGCTCATGCCCGAAAAGCTGCGCCGTGTCCGACTGGGACTTCTCGTCGGCAGAATAAAAACCACTGGCCGCCAGACCGGCCTCGTTATCGATTCGGTCATCGAGCCGAGCCCGGCCCACGACAAAGGCCTTGCCGCCGGTGATATCATCACTAAAATGGACGGCCATAAACTTGCAAACATCATAGATTTCTACGTCAGAATGATTGGCAAGGAGGTCGGCCAGCCAATAACCATAGAATATATCAGGCCCCGCGTCAGCACCTCCAAAACCAGAAAAGTTCAACTGTCCATGCTCGTAAGGCCCCTGCCCGACGGTGTGGCGCTCACACGGAAATTCTTCCAAATGAACGTCTCGGAACTTAACAAAACAGTCGCACTGAAATTCGGATTCGAGAGCGCCTACCCCATATTAATCGTCACCGCTGTACATAAAAAGAGTATGGCCGATACAGTCGGCCTTGTTCCCGGCGACCTTATCCTGACCATAAACAACGTTTATGTCCGAAACAGAAAAGAGCTCAGCATCGTTATGGAAAACATAAGCGAAGGTGACCTGGTGGAAATGACGATTATGCGCTTCCAAAGAAGCTACTTCGGCCAGGTACGCAGACAGTACACAGTAAGACTAAAAGCACAAACCTCCCAACCTGAACGAATCTGAATTCCCCTAAGGTAAGGAAAAAATATTAAATAGACAATATTCAACTATCATTTATCATTAATCAATAATCATTAATCACTGAAAAGGCTTGCCCCAAAATTTACCTGATAATCAGAGCCGCGACCGTAAGGAAGCGGTAAATAATCCAATCTCTAATTTGTATCCGGCGTTGCCTGTCGGATTCTAACTCAACTCAAAATTAAATTACGGAATGAGCTAACCTGCCTTTCTGTCGGGGACCGGGGGTCGGGGGCCAGGTGTCGGATGTTGCAATCTTCATCACAATAATCATTCATCATTAATCAATAATCAATTGAAAAGGCCTGCCTCACCAATTATTCTAAACGCGAATATGTGTAATATGCTAATGATGACTAATTCATATTAGAAATCACATTTTGTGAGCAACCTTTTCAGCCAAAATAATTAATCGGAAATCCTTCTTAAAAGTCGCAAGCTCCCCTTTTACCCGTTCAATCCTCTCGACATTAGCATTTAAGCTTCCTAAGGTATCCAACCTGCCCTTAATAATCCCAATACACATATTTGCATCGACTTGAAAAAGCTTTTCAATACTCTTAAATTTCAGGTGAACTCCAGTATCAAATTCAATCGCAATCTTCCGGCCATTCTTAAACGCTACTAAATCCAAATTCCCATCTCTAAAAATTCTGTCTCCGCTTTTTCTGATTCTCGATTCAAAATGAATTGGATATTCTAAATGAACTTTGTACCCGCCATTAACAAACAACGCCTTTAATCTATCTAACACATCACGGTGCAGCCCTTCTCTGTTTTCAATATTAACTCCAAAGCACGCACGTTTGACTTGTTCTATAACGGTCATATCCTAAATACTATAAAAAATACTCCACCTTTTCATTGATGGAACAAAGGGGACAATCCGTTCCCCCTAACCTCCATCGAACATCTTCTCCCCCACTTCGCCTGTACAGCTTCACTCTCATATCCCAAACACCACATAAAAATACTCCACCTTTTCACGGAGGGGACAAAGGGGCCACCTCCACTTCTATAACCGCAATCAAACATCTTCTCCCCCACTTCGCCCGTGCAGTTTCACCATCATATC
>CAZWME010001114.1:0-1863 GCA_964634515.1 uncultured Pirellulales bacterium
TTTACCCTTTCGACAAATTGGCTTAGGATTGGGTTAAATTGGCTTAAATTGGCTTTGAATTGGCTTTGAATTGGCTTTGTTGTCTGAATTACCAAATGTCCAACATGCACGTATTTACTTGTCATAAAAGAGCTTACGTTAATTTTGGCCGACTTGACTTTGGGTTTGTTTTGCATAAAAGAGTGTATCTGGAAATATGTTATAATTGAAAGAGTGCCTAAAGTGACTAAAGTGCCTAAAGTGAGCTAAAGTTGGATACTTGATGCGCATAATGCCCATAAACTCGAAATCCTAATGACTCAAATTCAAAACAACGAATCTGGAATTTTCGAGGCCTTCTGGCGTGTTTCTTCGCTTTCTGGCGTGTTACTTTAGCCTGCTGGCTAATATGTGCGTATTATACCATATTTTCGACGAAAAAGCAAAGGAAAACGGATAATAATCTCCAAGACTTATTACACTCAAGACAAAAGAGCAGATGAGAGATATAGTATTTCTACCGAAGGCAAGCATGAGCGTCAAACAATCACGCAGGCACAAAGTAACGGAGTGATGAAAAATTAGTGCGAACCGAAGGTAGAAATGCGGTTTGGCTAAATTTCTCAGTTACGCTCCGGATGAGGATTAAAACCACCACATTATACTTGCAAAATGCAAAAAAAGTGTGATAAGTTTTAGGATAGGCGAGCAGCAGGCCATTGTAGGGATTTTTTCTTATGATATATTAATTCTTTTGAATAAATGAGAATACAGAGCGTATAGTAATATAGTTAATCCAAGGAGATTGCCATGAAACAATTGAGATTGTTGAGTATTGTGTGGATTATCGTATACTTGGCGTTACTGTCCGGATGCTCGAAGAAGGGGGAGACATACGAAGCAGACTTCAATGGCTGGTGTACGGTGTACGCTAAGTTCGCTAAAGCGCAATCATTCACATGTCGGCAGCGTGGTACAATCAGGGACGTTAGTATTCGAGTTGCGAGACTAAACGAACAAACTCCAGAAGGTCCACTACAAGTCGAAGTGAGAGACCAATCTCTGGAAAAGATATACGCGATGGGAAATATTGTTAAAAGTAGAGCTGGCCGAAGGTTTCAATGGGTAAATGTTGATTTAGAGCACACGGCGGAGTTAGAAACGGGAACATACATTCTGTTGTTTCACTCACGCCAAACTAAACATGTCTCTCCTTGGGTTGTAAATGCGATTTACGAAGATCTCTATCCGTACGGACGGAGAATTGGTGGGGACAGTGACATATTTTTCGATATTGGTTTCACGGATGGACAACGTGTGCTCGTCGGTCCACCCGGAGATGCAAAACTCGATTTGCCAATTAATAGTGGTTCTGGCCCGATGCCGAATCCTGGTAAAGGCACTTTGAGGCTGTACTTTACTGAACCTCATTCTCCAGATGCGAATCAGGATCCCGTGGGACCGGTTCCGGTGGGTACGCGCGTCCAATCAAATCGCTGAGACTGCTGATTTCTTGAAATTCAGTGTCGGTTCCTGGCCAATTCTGCTACCGAGGTGAGCAACACATCGGCTGCCCAACTTTTGCTATATCCGACCTGGCGATCCGTTGCGATCCTCTTTGTAAATTGGATGTCGGTTGTATAAGACTATAATAACGTGTATGGCAAATCGGTCGTTTTGGAGATCCCTTTCTTCGGTCAGAATGACGGTTGTATCAACTCGCTACCTCCGGAAATTTTCGGGCATGACAATATTATTGGGGTGTTGTAAAATAAAGAAATGATTTCGAATAGATGGTTTATTTATTTGTTGGGGTGGGTGGCGGTTCTGGTTGTGGGTGGTCAAAGTTTGGCCGGGGTAACTGGTTTTAAGGCGACAGGACAT
>CAZWME010001115.1:0-1861 GCA_964634515.1 uncultured Pirellulales bacterium
AATGCGTTGCCGAAGGCGGATATGTTGATAAAGGTAAAAAGGTTAAGGTTATCAACATAGAGAGCACGCAGTTAACTGTTCGTACAATAGAAGAAAATTAATGAAAGGACAAAAACTATGTATAACTTAACAAATATGACCTTAGCGGCTGAGGACCCCATAAAAATTGTCGGAATAGCTCTTCTGGTAATAGTAATCCTTGCAGTGTTTGTGTTCCTGCTGCTGTTCTTAAAATTCTTCCGGCTGTGGCTCCAGGCCAAACTATCGCGGGCCGACGTTAAATTCTCAGAGCTTATTGGAATGTGGCTTAGAAAGGTCGATACCACGACAATAGTTATAAGTAAAATAACCGCAATTCAGGCAGGTCTGACACTCACGACAAGAGACCTGGAAAGCCATTATTTGGCCCGCGGCAATGTTCCAAACGTTGTTCGCGCCTTAATTGCCGCCAGCAGGGCAAATATCGATTTGTCTTTGCAGACGGCCACGGCAATCGACCTGGCCGGTCGTGACATTCTTGAGGCAGTCCAGACAAGCGTCAATCCTAAGGTAATCGACTGCCCCGATCCTCAAAAGAGCAGAGGCACGATAGATGCGGTTGCTCAGGATGGCATTCAGTTGAAGGCAAAGGCACGTGTTACCGTCCGGGCCAATATCGAAAGACTCATTGGCGGTGCCACTCAGGAGACAATTATCGCCCGCGTAGGCGAGGGAATTGTTACTACTATCGGCAGTGCGATAACATACAAGAGCGTCCTGGAGAATCCGGACGATATTTCTAAATCGGTTTTAGCCAAAGGGCTCGATGCCGGAACGGCTTACGAGATTCTTTCTATTGATATTGCCGACGTCGATGTAGGTGAAAATGTCGGCGCTCAACTGCAGGCTGCCCAGGCTGAGGCGGATATGCGAAGAGCAAAGGCCGAGGCGGAAAAACGCAGGGCGATGGCAGTCGCCCGTGAGCAGGAAATGCGTGCACTTGTAGTAGAAAACGAATCAAAGATACCCTTAGCTATGGCCGAAGCTTTCCTGAAAGGCAATATCGGGATTATGGACTATTACAGAATGAAAAACATTATGGCCGATACGTCGATGCGTGATTCCATTTCAAAACCCAAAAAGAAAGAATAACAGCGGAAATATATTAAGTTTTTGACAGGCTAAGAATATGTACTATTCATTGGCACAAATAATTGTAATTGCCCGGGGTGACGAAGGTTGGATGAATATACTTGTCCTGGTGGTATTAGCGGCTGTTTATGGTCTTGGCGCTCTTATCAAGGCAAAGGGCAAACAACCTGAAGATCAGGCTCAGAAGCAACAAACTCGCAAACCTCAACGTAAGCCCTCAGCAGGCGTCGGGGGGATACTGGGACAATTATTTAGAGAGATTCAGCAGGCCGCCGAGAGCAAACCGACTCGTGAAACCCGCCCCTCCGGCCAAGCGGCTCGCCGGCAAACAAGCCGTCCTCAGGCCGCTGTTCGAAAATATGCTGCACAAGTCAAACAGGCAAATCGGGTTCAACCAATAACAGCACCATCAAAACCTAAATTATCTAAACCGACTCCACAGGTACAAACGGACTTTGAAATATTATCAGAACTTGATACAGGCATTCAAGCACTTCCGGAAATCTCTACAAATGTTGTTGGTTTGCCAGGCAAACGTAAGCGTATGCCTGCCGAAACTGCCGGGTCTAAGTATCTTTCCGAAGTTTTGGCCGATTTCACCGACCCCGAGGATTTAAGAATGGCGATCCTGCATAACGAAATCTTAGGCAAACCCTTGGCTCTGCGCGATCCATCGAGTGAATTTAACGGACTTTGATAGTGCTGTCTTAATACTTTTACATAGCCGCGT
>CAZWME010001116.1:0-1861 GCA_964634515.1 uncultured Pirellulales bacterium
TTGTTGCGGCCCCCGTGTTGCTGGCGTGGGTAGCCGGCGGCTGCGGCATCGGGCCCCCTTTGCTCAATCAGGACAGGCTGGGTTACCAGGCGGCCCTTTCGGAGTCCTGGAAGCGGCAGATGCTCATGAATCTGGTCAAGATACGTTATGCCGACGCGCCGGTCTTCCTGGAGGTGACGTCGGTCATCAACCAGCACTCGCTCGAGGCGGAACTCAATGCCCTGGGCGTCCTGAACGGTCCGCAATGGTCGCACCGGCAGGAGTACCGCGGGGGAATCACCGTCTACGACCGTCCCACCGTAACGTATGTGCCGATGGCGGGCGAGAAGTTCGCCAAGAGCCTCATGACCCCGATACCGACCACGGCCATCCTGGCTATGGTCCAGTCAGGCTGGCCGGTGGACTTCATCCTGCGACTGACATGCGATTCGGTCAACGGGGTGCGGAACGGCACCCGATCGGCGCTGAGCCGGCGTCCGGCCGACCCCGAGTTCAAGGAACTCCTGGCTGCCATGAGGCGCATCCAGTTGTCCGACACCATCGGCTTTCGCGTTGAACGGAAAAACGACCACGAGGTGGCCAAGGTATTCTTCGGGCGGCACAAGCCCACCCCGGACGTCGAGCGCGACCTCACCCGCATCCGGGAGATCCTCGGCGTTGAGCCCGGCACGCGGGAACTGCGGCTCACCTATGGCGCCGTGGCTGCGGGGCAAAACGAACTGGACATCCTGAGCCGGTCGATGCTCCAGATCCTGGTGGAACTGGGCGGGTGCATCGATGTGCCCAAGGACCACGTGGAGCGGGGGCTTGTGGTCCCCGCTGGCGACGACGAGGGCAGCCCGCCGCTCATACGCATCCACTCCGGCCGACAGGCGCCCTCGGATACGGCCGCGGCGGTGCCCTACAAGGGCTACTGGTTCTGGGTGGCCGACGACGACTTTGCCTCCAAGCGGATGCTGTCTCTGCTGATGATCTTCTTCTCGCTGACCGAGAGCGGCGGTGGCATCGGGGCACCCGTCATTACGGTCGGAGCCGGCTGACGTGGGCGCCGCCGGAACCGCGCTGCCCGCCCGTGGAAGAGGCTGCTGGGAAGCGAACCGTGAGAACACGCTCAGCGGCTCGCCTTTGCCCTTCGGCAGGGCGGTCGCAGGGACGGCAGATTCGGAGCCGGACAGCCTAACGGAGGAACGCCACGATGCGATACACGAGAACGCTGCCGTTGCTGACGAGAACGCTCATCCGCATCACGCTCGTGGCGGGTGCTTGTCTCGCCCCGGCCGGCGGGCTCTGGGCCGAAGCGCCTGCCGACACGGACGTGGAGAAGGCCGCCGAGGACGCCGCCGCCAAGGAGGAACTCACCGCCAAACGCCCGGACGAGTGGCGGGGGCCGACCAAGGTTTACTTCCTCGTTTTCGTCCTGGACATCGACGAGATCGACGACGCCAACCAGAACTTCACGGCCAACGTCTACCTGCGCCGGCGGTGGCAGGACGACCGTCTCGCGAAGCCCGGCTCGGCCATCCGCCAGGTTCACCTGGAGGAGGTCTGGAACCCCCGCGTCATACTCGCCAATCAGCAGGGCATCGTCGCGAAGGCGCTGCCCGACGTCGGCAATGCCAACGGCGTCATCGGCGGATCCATGGCCACGGACCTGTCGTTGCGCGACTGGCGAATCCTGAAACACGAGACGCTGGCCGAGGCGTACCGACCCATCGAGCAGATCCGATCGGCCGGTTTTGTCTTTCGGTTCGAGGCCCGGCGCTACGTGGACTACTACCTTTGGCAGGTCATCCTGCCGTTGACCGTGGTGGTCGTCATGTCGTGGGTGGCCTTCTGGATCGATACCGAGCACGTCGGCGTG
>CAZWME010001117.1:0-1860 GCA_964634515.1 uncultured Pirellulales bacterium
CGAAACAAGTCGCGGCGACTATCAGGTTTGATACTGAAGAGGCCCTTGCGACCGACATAACCGATATTGCGCTGGCCTTCGAGATAACATCAGTTGGGCAAGAGGGCTCTGAGCTTACGGTTTTCACCGCAGAGCGGAAAATATTATCAGAGGTGCTTGGTTCTTTACAGGCACATAGTCTTGACCCGGTGAGTATAGAGCCGGATGTTAGTTGTTTATCGAGATTTATCTGCCACAAGGCGCCTTCGGCCGAATCACAACGGCCCGGGACTTTATTCGGGATACTTTCAGGCCGGAACGGTTATTTGATTATACCGCCTGTCTCTGCGGGACCCGAATCTCAGAAAGACTCTACCGTTCGAACATTTCTGGTCGGGCCCACACAGAACAGAGACGAGCTGCTCTCAAGAGAAGTGCTTGTAACGACTGCTCTGGTTAAAAGCGGCGAGCCGATAAATCATCTTAAAGTCTTTGATTCAGCCGGGACGGTAAACCATCAGCAGCTTGGCGAAAAGCTGGGTATTGAATCCGATGGAATTGACTGGCTTGATGAGGCCGGGGCCGAAAATAAAATTCCAGCCGATGGTTTCGAGCCGGTTGATTATGCAATTGCCTGCGGGGCGGCTCTGGCTCATTCGGAAAAGGGACACCGTGTAAATTTCCGTGATGACTTCAGTCCGTTTCAGGGCAAAAAGCTGAAAATGCAACAGGCGCTTAAGTTCGCGGCCCGATCCGTTACGGCTCTTTTGATAGTTGTTGGCCTGATTCTTCAGGTAAAGTTATGGAAAAACAAAGACGATCGCGAGTTCCGCTCCAAGTTCTCAGCAAACTACTCGGCTGTTATGTTGGGTCAGAAACTTCCGGCTAAAACAGAGCCTGTAGAAGCCGTCAGGAAGCTCAGAAGTGAATTAGGACGCATTAGAGACGCAAAGAAGGGCCTGATAACTATTAAAGGTGAAAAATCCATTTCGTCGAAACTGACATTGGTTCTGGCGGCGTTTAATAAATGTGCGGCACAGACAAACCTGAATATCAAGTCTATCACCATCACAACACGGGACATTATCGTAACTGGCGATACCTCCAGCAGGCAGAACACTTTAAAATTCTTCGCGACGCTAAGGAGCAACGGCCTGGATGTTTTGAGATCTACTTATGATATTAAAGGCGAACGTGACCACTTTAATATAACGCTAGCGCCGAAATAATCATTGAGGAAAACTTTATATGAAAGATATATACAAAAATCCGGTTTTATATTACATACTCACGCTTGTCATAGTGTGCTTTTGGCCGTTATTGGTCTGGGCCGTATATTTGCCGGCCGCAGAAAAAAATAAAGAAGACCAGCGTGCCCAATATAACAAGGCTGAAGCGATAATGATGGAGATTTTAACTCTTGACCCCGACCGGCGTGACTTTGCCGATTCCAATGATGTCGATACCGAGTTTAATTTTGATAAAGCGGTGGCAAAAGTTGCAAGCACGAGCAAAATACCACCGAGCAAGTACAAGCTGAATGCAGGAACGCGGCAAACTACCCGCGGCGAGGAAAGCCAGAGTGCCACCGTAAGCCTAAAGCAGATTGACATAGTCAAATTTTCCGAATTCCTCTCGAAGATTCAGCTTCGCTGGGCGAACTTACAATGCAACCGGGTCAGACTTACTCAAAAGCCGGGCCTGCCCGATATGTGGGATGTGGATATAGAATTCAAATATTATTATTAATAATAGCCCCCCGATAATCAATGGAAAAGGGGCCTATACCTAATCGGTATAGGCCCCGATTTAATATGAGTCTGCGATATTAACTAATTGCAGCTTGTAAGCTTACTGTGCCGGAGGATACAGGCGGATATC
>CAZWME010001118.1:0-1858 GCA_964634515.1 uncultured Pirellulales bacterium
GTCTTGTGGGGTGGTGGAAACTTGATGAAGGACAAGGTACGACTGCTGTTGACTGGTCGGGCCATGACAATCACGGATCTTTCGCAGGCACCCCGCAGTGGGTAGCCGGACAAGACGGTGATGCACTTGAGTTTGATGGTGATAGCTGGCTGGATTTTGGCACTCCCGACAGCCTTCAGATTGCACAGGCGATTACTATCGCATGCTGGATCAACCCGGGCAATCTTAGCGGTGATCGAGGTTTTGTCGCCCTTAACGGCTCATATGCATTCAAGGCCAGTGGTGATCACCTTAGATTTACAACGCCCGGAATTCTGGATCACGATGCTTTCAGTGCAATTCTGCAGCTTGACATATGGCAACACGTAGCCATGACTTTTCAGCCTGAGCAGAACAGCGGTGTAATATTCTATCTCAACGGCTTAGAGTCCGAACGGCTGGATGGTTCGGCCGTGAGCGCCGGTGGAGGACCGTTCCAAATTGGTAACAATCAGTGGAGTCAGTTCTATGAGGGCATGATTGACGACGTGCGTGTTTACAATAAAGTGTTGACAGCAGAGGAGATTCAGCAGGCAATGAGAGGTGACACGTCTGTAGCATGGAATGCAAGTCCGGCAAACAGGTCGACACTGGACATTGACCAGGTATTACCTTTGAGCTGGTCAGCGGGAGATAACGCATCTCAACACGATGTCTATTTCGGGACTGATAAGGACGCTGTGGATAATGCCGATGAATCCGATACTACAGGTATATATCGAATACGCCAGAATACTACGAGTTATAATCCACCCGAAGGTGTCGAATGGGGCGGCGGTCCATATTACTGGCGAATCGATGAGTTTAATACGGACGGTACTATCAGCAAAGGCAGATTATGGAGCTTTACAGTAGCCGATTATCTTACTGTGGACGATATGGAGAGCTACAATGACATTAACGAAGGCGAACCCGGCAGTAACAGGATATATCTGGCCTGGGAAGACGGTTTTAATAATCCTGCAATAAACGGTTCTCAGGTTGGTCATTTAGATCCTCCATTTGTCGAACGAACAATTGTTCACGGCGGCAGACAGTCGATGCCGCTTTACTATGACAACGCTGTCGGGAAATCCGAAGCAGTGAAGACATTAAGTTCACGACTAAACTGGACCCAGGAAGGTGTCAGTATTTTGACAGTTTGGTTTAGAGGCGACGCGGCTAACGCTGCTGAGCCGATGTATGCTGCTCTCAACGGCAGCGCGGTGGTGACTAATAATAATCCGAATGCCGCCCAGACAGGTGAGTGGACGGCCTGGAATATTGACCTGCAGTTATTTGCCGACCAGGGCGTGAATCTTGCAAATGTCAATACTCTTACCATTGGTTTCGGTAACAGGACCAATCCGGTCGCCGGCGGTTCAGGCACGGTCTTTTTTGACGATATTCGTTTGTCTAAGCCGGACCCGGAACCGGAACCGGCGCCTTAAGCCAGGATTTAGCTGGCCCCCATTGCTTCTTGCGAAGCAAGATATGGGGACGAGGTTGATATTGCAAATTTGCATCAATTCGGGGCCTATGTCGATTTGGTATAGGCCCCTTTTTAATTGACTCCGCTAAAATACGGCGGATATGCAAGCAGTCAAACGACAACGGGACTTCGATACTGTATTTTGGAGATCGTACTGCTCTGTGAGGATAGTGAGGAATAAATTACCGATTTTATGAGAAATTTACTATCAGAATGAACCGGCTTTTTAGGAAGATAATTTACTTGACTTCGACCTATAGATGTGTATAATCATACTGGCGTTAGATATCCCGTTGGAACACAACAAGGAGAGCAGGAAATGCAGTTCATTTTTCTTTTGTTATGCAC
>CAZWME010001119.1:0-1858 GCA_964634515.1 uncultured Pirellulales bacterium
TATGTCCGGATTATTAAAACGCCAGGCCAAAAGCCGATTTCCTCCAAAAAGAAGGAAAAGGGAAAAAAGTCCCCCCATAAAACTAAGCAACAGGAGATTCTCCATAAGCAGAGAACGAGGCCGTTTGTTTTCTCCCGGCAAAAAGTAGTACAAGGCGTTAGGTAATCCAAGTATTAGTAATGGAGACACGAATGCGTATGCAAGCAGCGTCTGTCGGTACGTAGCATAATCGTACATGCTCAGCAAACGCACAAGAACAGCTGCGCTAATCAGCCTTACACAAGTCGTTAGAAATGTGCCTGAAGCAAGAATACCAGCTTTGACTGTTCTGCTTTGTGACATGTTATCGAATGTTAAGGTTTTGTGTGGCGGCATTCCAATGTAATACGGTACATCTTATCTCTTAATTAGTTGCAAAAAGACAAGATAGTCTCGCAGACATAAGCTTTCATTTCATCCGTAAGCTCTGGATAGATTGGAATGGCAAGAACTTCATTTGCGGCTTTCTCTGCCTGTGGGAAATCGCCCATCTTATAACCGAGATATCCGAAGCATTCCTGCAGGTGCATGGGAACCGGATAATAGATCGCACAACCAATGCCTTTTTCTTTCAGATGTGCAACCAATTCATCTCTTTTCGGAATGCTGATGACATATTGATTATATATGCCTACACAATCCGGATTGATATACGGTGTTTTGACCACCGTGCCAGCGAACTTTTCATTGTAAAAGGCAGCATTACTTCTACGAGCCTGCGACCAACTGTCCAGATGCCGGAGCTTGACTAAAAGAACCGCCGCTTGAATCGGGTCGAGCCGAAAGTTGCCGCCAATATATTTATGATAGTATTTGGGATTGGCGCCGTGGTTTCGCATTATTTTGAGCCGATCGTTTAATTCCTCGTCGCTGGTGACAATCATACCGCCATCACCTGCACAGCCAAGGTTCTTACTGGGAAAAAAGCTGAAACAGCCAACAGTTCCGATACTGCCTGCTTTCCTGTTTTTGTATGTGCTCGTTATCGATTGCGCTGCATCCTCTATGACCGCAAGATTATATTTATTAGCAACTTCCATAATCGGGTCCATATCAGCCATTTGCCCGAACAAATGAACCGGTATAACAGCTTTAGTCCTTTCCGTCACCGCCGATTCGATAAGCTCTGGTTTGATATTGAAAGTCTCAGGGTCTATATCCACAAATACCGGTTTTGCGCCGGCACGGACAATACATCCAACCGTCGCAAAAAAAGTAAAAGATGTAGTAATAACCTCATCACCACTGCCAATATCCATACTCATCAGACTGTTTAAAATTGCGTCTGTTCCGCTGGAAACGCCAACCGCTAATTTACAGCCGCTGACAGCAGCTACTTTTTCTTCCAGCTCGGTGACTTTCGGGCCGCCTATACATCTCTGCGATTCGAGCACCCCCGAAACAGCATCCAGAATCTCATCCTTTATTGTTATATACTGCGCTTTCAAATCCAATAAAGGTACGTTCATTATGTCATCTTTCACTGCTAAAGTTGATATCGTCGTTTATTTTACTTTAATATATTTTTAAGAAGCCTTTGCTGTATCTTTTTACGGCGGCAGAGTAACATCTTCATCTAAATCCAAACATCTTAGCACACCCGGCTCGACTTCCTTATAACGATAGCCCCCCTCCGGACAAATCATAATACCCTCTGCATCCGGCTCCGTAAGCGGAATGCCGTGCCGGCTTATCCATCCAACCTGTTGTGCCGGTACACCCATAACCAATGCATAATCCGGAATATCTTTAGTCACGACGGCACCGGCTGCTATAAACGAATACCGCCCAAGTTCAATCCCGCAGACAACGGTTGAAT
>CAZWME010001120.1:0-1854 GCA_964634515.1 uncultured Pirellulales bacterium
TAACGGCATGGGATTTACCTGCAGCATGACCTCTAAAAGCTCTCTTGCTGCCAGGCAGACCATTTCAACCAGGCTTGATGTCCCGCTTTTCTGCAAAGACGGCAGTTACGATATGGTAAGATTCGACCGGGAAGGTCAAATTTGCAGAGTACAAAAAGTAAATAATTCCACACATCGCGTTGCTCTTCAGTTCTCTCAACCTCTGCCTTTCAAGCCCGCCGAACAGGGACTGCCTAATTCTGTAATAGAGCAAAAACTCGCCGCATTAACATAACAAAATCATTTACTACAAGGTAATAAGAGCCTATTACTTTTTCTTCAGGTGATAATCCGCAAAGTCCAGAAACCTCTGCCAGTCATACATCTCGATGGAATGACCTCCCTTGCGGATGTGGTATCCTACATCACTTTCAATAATCGCCGTCCCGACCGGCGGTGACGATTCCGACATCAGCCCTTTCTTTCCAAGCAGACGATACACCTCGCCCGCGTGGTAGGCTGACAAATACTCACCCCGTCCGTCCGCCCAGGTATCTTCAACACCACTGTGCACATAAACAGGACGCGGCGCGATGCAGGCCAGCAGCATATGCTGATCAACCGGCAAATCTTCCTCATTGTTCACAAACTTCCATGCATTCCGGCAAAGCCAGTAAGGAAAGCGGGTGACCATCTTCTCTAACGTTTCACCCGAACGTCTTCGCCACAGGGCCGCCCCTGCGCATCCAGACTGCGCCGAAATAGCCAGAGCGAAACGCTCGTCCTGGGCCGCCGTCCAAAGCGTTGCCTTGCCCATCTTCGAATGACCCATAATCGCAACGCGATTGTGGTCAATGTCACTGTCGGTTTCAAGATAATCCATCGCCCGCATCGCGCCCCAGGCGACTGCCGAAAGCACGCCCCATTCGTTCGCCTTGGGAAAGCTCTGCCCCTTCCTGTAAAACAGCCGATGGATTCCTCTGAGGAATTCCACTTCGTTGTGCCCCACGAGGTCCTGCTGATACACCGCGACAAAACCATACCCGCGGTCGAAGAATTCACCGAGCGGCCATCCGTTCCTCAGTCGGCTCTTGCTCGGATGCGAATCAAAGTCCCGCGACTTCGTATTATTGAAGCTGTGCTTCATAAAGGCCGGCACCGGCTTGCTTGCTTTGTTGGGCACAAAGACAAGCACTAACATTTCCACCGCACCCTTGTTATTGCTCAAGCGAATCTGCACGTCTTTGCGCGTTGCTTTGCCGCCCATGAATTTCGGATCGGTCTTCCGTACCTTAAACACCGTTTTAATCGGGCTCTCAGGTTCCGGAACACAGCCATAAACAAGATTACTGAACAGCGAAAGGATCTGCGGACGCCGAATATTCCTCCATTCTTCGCTTGTCGTTACCCTTTTACCTTCGGAGGTTACTAAAAGCCTCGGTAGGTCATAATGAGCAATCTTACTCTCATCATAAATAACATCAGCGTCGTACTCTTTCGGTTCACGGCTAAATACAAGCGTGCTGCTTAAAAACAGAACCGCTATACAAATGAGCGTCTCCTTCATCATTTATTCCTTTCTTCACACTTCACATATCAAACCTGGCTACGCAATCAGGCTTTCCAGTCCCACGATAATATCAAAATCTTCCCCGATTTGCATGCCCTTTATTCTTCTGCTGATTTGAGCGGACGAATAAAAAGGATAATTATATGCTCCCCGAGCCAAACAAACTGAATCGATACTTATCCTGCTTTGAATGCGTTTTCCTCCCCCAACAGCACTCAGTGTGAGCCTCGAAATAGTCGCTTTGGATTTATTAACAAATAGAAAAGCCCCTACGGTAAGGAGGAAAAGGGAATGTGTAAACCCGC
>CAZWME010001121.1:0-1846 GCA_964634515.1 uncultured Pirellulales bacterium
AAGCAGCGTAAGCGGTGATTTCAACGCCTCTGTCTCAAACACAACCTGGTCCCGGCGAGACACATTCGCATTCTGCAAAGCCGGCCCAACCCCCTCACCCAATATAGTCCCTCCTCTACTTGGATACGGATTAGCCGGGTCATAAGTGTACTCAAGTGCTCCCTCTTCTTGTGGGACCTTCGGACAAAAGTATTTATCCGAACCAATATAATAGTTTGTGAATGATGTGGCTTTGGGCGGCCATTCATCCGCACCGTAATACTCATTGCGCTCCATAATAAACAGGTTATATCGTTTGTCCCTAAACGGCTCGGCCATCAACGTGTTCTCTTCACCCTTCACATATTTACTCACAAAACGCCGCATCAAATCCCCTCTGTCACCGGTCCTTTCCTGCCCTCCGTATTCATTCTTAAACGACTGCCTGCCGTGACACCAGGGCCCAATCACTATTCGACTCTCTGAAAAACCTTTGCCACGCAATGCCTCAAAATCTTTCAACTGCGATACTAACAATATGTCATACCACCCGCCGAGCAGCAGAACCGGACATTCTGCTCTGCCGCGATGTTTTATTCTCTCCCAGTACTCATCACGCAGCGGATGACTCAGCCAGTCGTCTGTGAACTGGTTATCCCCATAGGTCAAATCATCTGCCTCCGACAAAGGCAATATCATATAGCTGGCTGAAATCTTTTCCGGCTCAATGCTATTTCTCGTCTGAGCATCCACCGAAAAACCCCACCTGACCGCCAGATGCAGAGAAAATAATCCGCCCGGATACATCAAATCGTAGAAATCCGACCCGCTCAGAACGGCAGTCACAGCATCCAGCTCATCCGATATGGCCCACTGAGTATATCCCACATAGCTGCCGCCCCATCCGCCAACCTTACCATTTGACCACGGCTGCTCGCGAATCCATTTCAACGTCGCCAGCCCGTCACGTCGCTCATTGACAAACGGATAAAACTCACCTCCCGAAAAATATTTCCCCCGGCAGTCCTGCGCCACAAAAACAAAACCGTTCTTTGCAAACCGCTTGCCCTCATTTTTACCCCCTTCTTTATTATAGGGCGTGCGCATAAGCACACAGGGATATTTACCTTCTCCCGTCGGCACATAAACATCCGTTGCCAGTTTAACCCCGTCACCCATCGTAACAAATTCATTTCTGACAACGCAGTTGGCATCGCTCGCAACCTCCTGCCCCAAAACGCTTACACAAAACAGAAAAACAAATCCACTTGTTATTACCCATCTTTTAATATTTCCCATAATAATCTCCATACCTGCTCAAAACAATCTTACTGTTGCACCGACTTCTCACCGAAACACGCCGTGCATAAAACCGCAACCGACATCAGCACAATCGAAACTAAAATATTCCTGAGGTTCATAATAACTCTCTAACCTTATCAGATAATACAACTGCCATTTCCTTTAGCACAAAGGATATTTATACCCGATTACAATTTCCGTAATACCGCCGCAAACGTAACTCCTCCTGACCTTTTTAAAACCTTTCTTCCGCATCTCTTCGGCTATATCAACTTCTCTGTTCCATTCGGTAATCGAATCCGCCAAATATCTGTACGCCCCGTAATGTCCCGTAATCAATCTTCCTGCTGTCGGTAAAAGCCCTGTCAGATACGCAAGATACGCCAACCTTTTGATTCTGTTTTTCGGCATCGAAAACTCGATAATGACCAGCCGCCCGTTGTGTTTAAGAATATTATAAAATTTGGCAATTGTGGCATCGAATTCAGGAATATTCCGCAGACCGAAACCGCAGCTTACAATATCAAAGCTCTCACTCTCGAACTCAAGCTTCCGGGCGTCCATT
>CAZWME010001122.1:0-1841 GCA_964634515.1 uncultured Pirellulales bacterium
TATGATAATACCGTGATTCAGGAAGCCTATTAGTGCGCCGACATTTCTTCCCTGTGCGATGATATTGGGTCTGATTAATCCCAAATTGCTGATTTGACCGTTGACGGTGCCGAAAATCCCGGTATTTGCCTCCAGTACTGAAGAGATGCTGAGGTTGGAAATCGTACAGTCGTTGCCGTCGAAAATGCCGCTAAAGGTCTCAATAATATTGAAGTCCGTTCCGGCTATTTCGTTCATGTTTATATTGGCTATCAGTTTGAACTGCTTGTTCCAGTCGCCGGGGTTGGCACCAATCTCATTCATCTGTTCGGCTGTGTAAATCAAATATGGGTCACTGGCGGTTCCTGTGCCGCCCTCGTATTTCGCCTGTGCCGGCCAGGCAAATAGGCAGACGATAAGATATATAAGGAGAAGTGTTGCCGTATTCCGTATTCTGTCTTCCGTCTTCCGTCTTCCGTTCATATTTGCCCTCCTTCGAAAAAGCAAAGGGTTAATCCGTATAATTTCACGAGAAGCGGCTTCAAAACTGCTTTCATCGCGAGAACAAGCGAAATTTTCTCTCGCAAGGCGGAGGTTCAAAATCGCCACAGGCGTAGCCAAAGCTACGTCGAGGACAAATTTTGTGCCGACAACGCCGCGAGAGTAAATTGCAGCCGTTCGTAGCGGAAATTGAGTTTTGAAACAGCTTCCACATAAGGATACCATTTATGCCCGCTCCCGTCAAGCTTTTTTCGTTTGACACCTGAGAGAACCAAAAGCCCCAGCCTCTAATGGGGTCATTCCCACGTAGGGGCAATCCCGTGTGGTTGCCCTGATTTGTCATTCCTGCGAAAGCAGGAATCCATATGTGAAACGCAATACGCGATACGCCTCACGTTTTTTTCTTGACTGCTGTCCCGATGTGCTGTTGCCGATATTGTTGTAGGGGCGGTTCGCGAACCGCCCATCCCAATAATCAATATTAAATCGAATGGGTCTATTTAAAAAAATGTCATTGCGAAGGAGCTTGCCCCTTAGGGGCGAAGCGACTGCGGCAATCTTCAACCAATAGTCAATATTCAATTTATTCCCAAGGGATAGAAAATATTTAATTGAAAGGCTATCCAATCTGAAATATTAAATCTAAAATCTCGATTTCAACTGTTCAAGAACATCACCAATGCCTCATCCAGCCAAGAGCATCGCCAATATCTCTGCGGCTGTATTCTCGATTCCATCTCAGGCTCCACAGGTCCTCAGCTCGCACCTGCCTCACGGTCCCGTCACCGAAACAGACATTAATACCGTCTTTGTGTCGCCTCATAACATAGCATAATATTTGCGACCAGTTGCCTATGTTGTACATTTGCTCCTCGGCCGCCACGTTTGCAGGCACTGGATGCTCGTTGGTCGGCCAGGCGTTGTTCCACCTTGCGTCTGCGATGAAAGGAGTTTCTTTAATATTCTTGGTCTCCATGGTCACCCACGTCTTTCCGATATACGAAGGGTCCCGGCTGCCGCTTGTCTCAAGCACATCACGAATCCATGAATTCTCTCCGAAGCTGCCGATTCCCCAGTCGGTATCTGCCATCCAGCTTGCCTGGGCCACATCGATTTGCCAGGCATTACGCGTGTACCCGAAATAGCTTTCAGCTTGAAGGCCCGTCGGGTTGACCGTCGAGACTTTAATGGCCTCTGGACATGTCCGCATCTTATCGGTATCCGAATAGTAAGGCCGCAGCGTCTCCATATAGGTCGTCTTAACAGTGCCGCCGATATAGAACGGAAGCCTGGAGTTATAATCTGTTGCGTACAGTTGATAACATAAGCCCCACTGTTTCAGGGCCGCCATACAAACAGTA
>CAZWME010001123.1:0-1841 GCA_964634515.1 uncultured Pirellulales bacterium
TTATATCGAGTCCTATAAGAGTGGTGCCGGAGGTGTTTTTCAGCCATTCGAGTCCCAGGTATCCGGGACCCGACCCCAGTTCCAGTGCCAGGCCGTTCGTTATACCGCTATTTATGACATCCTTAGTCTCAATCCACCCCTTGTCTCTGAGCTTTCTCTGCATTCGATCGTAAATCTGTACGGTAAATTCTCCCTGGATTCCCTCATCCGTTTCAATAACTCTTGGTCGAGTCATTTTATGGCCTCCGAATCTGTATATTCGAGAGCTTGTTCTTCTTCAACCCTCTATACCTGTGACGAAAAACTACTTTATTATTGCACTATCAGGGACATAATACTTCGCGGCAAGATGAAACGAGACAGGATGAATATAATATCCTTTGTTCTGCTTCAGATGGAATCGGACAATCGGGTATGATAGAATAAGGTGGAAGACAGAGGAGGTCTACTGATGGCAAATCAGAGACGAAAGTATCCACCTGAAAAGAAAGTTGAGATTTTACGAGAACACCTGAAAAACGAGATATCTGTGTCTGAAGTATGCGAGAAGTACGAGATACATCCCAACATGTACTACAAATGGGAGAAGCAGCTTTTTGAGAGAGCACTTGATCTTTTTTCTAAAGATCATCCAGGAAACGGAAACACTAAAGAGACGAGTGAAGTCAAGAAGCTCAAAGAAAAGGTACAGAAAAAGGACGAAGTGATTTCCTGGCTGACCGAGGAAAATATCAAGTTAAAAAAAACCTTTGGGGATCTTTGACGCAGACGTGGGTTGAACCTGATGTGCGAGACGAGACCCAAGGAAACGATAATGGAATACAGAGAGAGGACCGAGATCCCCTTATATCGACTTTTAGGGTTTGTAGGACTAAAGGCCTCGAAATACTATGAGTGGCGGAGGCGCTACGGAGTACCAAACAGGCATAACGGGAAGATACCCAAAGCGACGTGGTTATTTGAGTATGAGAGGAAGGCAATCATTGAGTATGCAAAAAATAACCGTGAAGAAGGATACCGGAGGTTGTGCTACCGAATGATTGACGAGGATGTGGCATACGCGAGCCCTTCATCGGTGTACCGAGTGCTACACAAAGCAGGGCTGCTGTTTAGGTTCATACCAGTAAAGAATAAGAGCAAGGGAATCGGCTATGAGCAGCCTGACACAGCCCACAAGGAGTGGCACATTGATATCTCGTATATCAATGTGCTGGGCACTTTCCTGTTCTTGGTGGCCATCATCGATGGGTATTCGAGATTTATCGTTCATCACGAGTTGAGGGCAGCTATGCAAGAGAAGGACGTGGAGCTGGTGGTGCAGAGAGCGTTGGATCGGTTTCTCAGTCATCGGCCGAGGATTATCTCTGATCGGGGGAGCCAGTTCGTTGCCAAGGATTTTAAGAACTTCATTCGTTATGCCGGTCTCAGCCATACCTTTACCTCAGTCGGCTATCCTCAGAGCAACGGAAAAATCGAAAGATTCTTCCGAACCGTAAAGAGTAACTGCATCAGAAAACAAAGTTTCTTGTCCATTGAGGATGCCAGGAGGCAAATCAATCAGTATGTCTGTTTCTATAACCAGAAACGCCTGCATAGCTCAATCGGCTATGTTACACCCTTTGATAAATTGATCGGGAGGGATAAAGAAATAATCGAAACCAGACAACGAAAGCTTGTAAAAACCCGGGAATCGCGGGTAAAATACAATACATATTCCACCTTAACTCAATACCCCATTTTGTCCGATTCCCGGTGAACCAATACAGTATACACAACTGTTCAACAAGCTGAAGGATCGAGGGCTTGAGGAAGTGTGGCTTGTCGTATCAGATGCACACAAG
>CAZWME010001124.1:0-1838 GCA_964634515.1 uncultured Pirellulales bacterium
CACGATGAGCGCAGGTTTGCCGTGACGGTGATGAGTGATCGATTGTGGTGTATCGACTGCGATTTCAAGCTGATCGCGGTGGAGGATGTCGAGGTTAAGAAGGCCAAGCATTCGTTCTTTGCGATTCGAGCTGCATCGGACATATCACCGCCTTATGGCGGAGTGCTGATGAATTCCGATGGCGGGGTTGGCGCCGAGGGGACATACGGCAAAGAGACCAGATGGTGCGGCTATCACGGCAAGCGCAGGGGGCATGGCGACCTGGTCGAAGGCATCGCGGTGATGACGCATCCGGATAACACCTGGCCTGCTATCTGGTTTACTCGCGAATATGGTCATTTGTCGCCTTCTCCGCTGAACTTTCAGAAGAAGCCGTGGCGGCTGGAGAAGGGACAGATGCTCAGGCTGAGATATAGAGTTGCGCTTCACGCCGGTGACCCGAAAGAGGCGGCCCTGGATCGGGTGTATGAACAGTGGGTCAAATAATAGTCACAATTTGAGGAAACAAGAAAATATTTGTTCAGGAGAGGCAAGAATGAAAAACACTCAATCGAATCAACGGAGCGTTTACTTATTCCTCTTTGTATTTGCTGTTGGCGGTATAACCGCCTTCGGATCCGAATCTGAAAATATTAAACTTTCTGTCGAGCAACTTACCTCCGGGGCGAAACATCATTTCTTCGGCTATATCGGCCAATGCCTGACGATTCCATGGAATGCAAGCGGTCGATATGTTCTGGGGCTTGAAATCGACAGAATAGATCGTTTGCCCACTCCGGAGGAATTCGCTACGGTGATCCTTGTTGATACCCATCGTGACAACAAGATTATTCGGGTGGACAAAACGCACGCTTGGAATCCACAGCAAGGGACAATGTTCTATTGGAACCCATTAGCGGCCGAAACACAGTTCTTCTTTAACGACCGAGATGTCAAAACGGGCAAAGTGTTTACCGTACTGTACGACATTGAAAAGAAAAAACGCGTTAACGAATACAAATTCGATGACACACCTATCGGTAACGGCGGCGTCGCCGCGGACGGTTCGGCCTTTCTTGCCATAAATTACGGTCGCCTGGCGAGGCTGCGACTGGTGACTGGTTACCCGGAAGCTCTGGATTGGTCTAAAGATGAAATCGCACCGGAAAACGACGGGATATTCATCGTGAATATTAGAACCGGCAAGAAGCGATTGCTCGTTTCTTACCGTCAACTCGAAAAGGAATTAAAGAAGCGCAGACCCAAATTAAATCACACAGGATTGTTCATCAACCACACGCTTTGGAACCGAGACAGCGATTGTGTTTACTTCTTCGTACGAGGCGGATGGAGTAAAAGAATGCGTAATAAAGGCGACAAGGTCAACACGCCATGTTCGATCAATGCCGACGGCACAGGGCTAACCCTGCATGAGCAATTTATCGGCGGCCATCCCGAATGGGACGAGGGCAATATACTCATCGGTAGAGTAGGGGACAGGCAAGCTCTCTACAACATGGAAAAGAAACTGATCATCGGTCAGATAGGTACACCCGAAATGTTTCCCAAACCAGAGGGCGATATTTCGCTTTCTCCCAACGGCGACTGGTTTGTCAACGGCTACGGGTACAAAAACAAAAACTATTACGCCGTATATCGGCGCAGTGACGGCGCCTTCGTTCGCAGCGAGGGTATAGACAAGGGTTCATACAGCGGCGATATTCGTATCGACGGCGCCCCGCGTTGGAACCGTACCAACGATACGATCCTTATACC
The DNA here is from genome assembly GCA_964634515.1 of uncultured Pirellulales bacterium. GTDB lineage: Bacteria > Planctomycetota > Phycisphaerae > Sedimentisphaerales > Anaerobacaceae > NIOZ-UU13. The sequence goes on from CAZWME010001124.1 coordinate 1,756, forward strand.
CGGCCTTGCTGAGAATAAAACGCGGCAGATGTTTATCCTTCACGTAATCACTGACGAGAAATAGCCAGCGGATTGTCCACCGC
>CAZWME010001125.1:0-1837 GCA_964634515.1 uncultured Pirellulales bacterium
GTCATAAGGACCAACGGGGTCTCTATCACCCGATACACCATTCGTTCGAACAACAGCCGAGATAAGGCTGGCCGCGACCGGCTCCTCGTCAGCAGGCTTTGCTAGTGCACTAACCTGCAACGGAGATATCGCCTGATTGTAAAGCCGGACATCGTCAATCATGCCATGGAAGAAACGATCGGTGTTCTGTGAGTTGTTGCCAATCCAGAAGTTTTCGGGTTCGATGTTTATCTGTCCCGAAGCCTCGGTTGTTGCATCCAACGCACCGTCAATGTAAATCTTCCCTTGGGCGCCGTCATAGGTCCCGGCAAAGTGATGCCAGTCGCCGCCCGTGACGATACCGTTTCCATTAAACCAGCCATTACCGCCGCCGGCATTAGTACCAGAAAGACCGAAGTGGGTGGCATCGCCTGTGCCATCACTACGGCTGACTCGGTACGCAGAGTCACCTTTGGACAGTATGGCTTCCCAGCTGTTCTCGAACGCAACAACATTAAACCATAACGATATTGTAATCGCATCCCGGATCTCAAGCGAAGGACCGTTCCCACAGTCAACGTAGTCGTCGCCGTTGAACTCCAGCGCGCCGCCTACAACACCGGCCACCCATTGTGGGTCACCAACTAAAGTGCCGTCGTTTCCGTTGCCGCTTGAATCAGCCGCTACGGTTCCGGCTCCCTCATCGAATGTCCAGTGGGCCACGGGCGCAGGGACACCTAACAGCTCTACTTCTGCAATCTGCATACTGTTGGCATTTGCAGCATCCCGGACCGTCGGGAACATGAGCTGGTAGTACTTGTATGCCACGTCATTATCAAACGAAATCGGTGTGGAGTTCATCGTGAAGCGCGACAACGCAGCTTCCTGTGCGAAATCGACAATATCACCACTGGCAATCAAGGTATATGGCCCATCTATGCTGTCATTTGAACCCGAAAGTTCATATGAAACGGGGTCACGCTCGGTAGCATCATTCGCCGTGGTGAAGGTCAGTCCCGTAACAATACTCGCGCCGGAAGCCGGCTCAATCTGGAATCCGGTAGGTTCATCTGATCCTTTGAAATGCAGATACTTCGTTCCGGTGTCATCATCAGTCGCCAAGTCAGGTGTTTCAGCACCCGGCCAGTCTCCATCGTTCGGAACACCCTGAACGATATCGCCAGGCGCTGTTACGTCAGAGACGGATCCCACAAGCTTAAGAATTTCCACATCCGTTAGAGTCTTGTTGTAGAGTCTGACTTCGTCAATCAGACCTGACATGATTCTATCAGCCCCGAAACCAATGTCCCTGCCCACACTGATCAGGCCGTCAAGGTTGGTGGGTACATGCTCAGCAACATTGGTCGCTGTTTGCTCAATACCATTGAGATACAGCTTGCCCTGATCCGGTGCGATTGCCAAAGCGGCAAAGTACCATTCGCCGTTGGGAATCTCCAATCCCGAGGAAAAGTCCCAGTATTGATCGGCACCCCACATATAAGTCAGCACATTACCATCGTGCTGTAAACCTAAGCAACCGGGGCTGGTGCCTCTGTGAGTCAAAATACCTGACCACGCCACTTGTGATTCATCGTGTTTTACCCAGCCTGCAACAGTAACTGTGTTTGTGACAATATTCAGAGGGGCTGAAGTCTCAACGTAGTCAACGTCAGCACTTAGAATTTCCAGGGCACCTCCGAAAATACCGGTTACCCATTCCGGAGTTCCCATAAGGAGACCATGGTTACCATGACCTGATTGGTCAAGCGCTGTGAGACCTTCACCGGATTCGAAACCGTAGTGTATCAGAAGATCCGGATCTGTTATTGCTATAGGCGTGAAATAACTATCGCTGTGC
>CAZWME010001126.1:0-1834 GCA_964634515.1 uncultured Pirellulales bacterium
AAAACTCATAAGCGTTTGAAGTCGCTCCGCCATTTCCATATACGATATAATTTGCTACATCGTAAACATGACTTGTAAGCTGAGCTTCAATGTTTGCCGCAGCAGCGTCAATATTTCTCTTACTTGAATCCACCAAGAAATTAGTTGTCGCACCTTTCCGCCTGATGACTTTAAGCTGTACGCTCGCCCTTGTGAAAACCGGCTGAGTTGTCGGCGTTGTTGCTGATTCACCCATTGCACCGCCTATTCCGCCAAGTGCTGTCATTCTATTAAACTCCAAATATCTTCTTATACAGTCGCTAATTGTATAACAGTATTTACAGATTTATGAATAGCAATATGACATTTTTTACAAAGCCAATTAACATCAAGAGGTTTTAAATAATCCTGATGATGAGCTATGATATTTTTATCACTTCCACAAAGTTCACAATTTGTATTTCTCTTAATTTTACCTTTAACTATTGCATTATGAACTTTTTGCTGTGAACATTTTTTAACAAGATTATTTTTTCTATATTCTGATATTCTATTGCTAACCTTGTCTTTATTTCTTTCATAACTCATTCTATTCAATTCGTTTGTACGGTCTGAATTTATTTGCCTATAAACTTTTGTCTGACTCATTTTGTATTCATATTTACAATTTTCTGTTCCACAAGTTTTATAATTCGATTGTCTTGCAATAAATTCTTTTCCGCATATTACACAAACCTTCTGTTTACCTGCTGCATGTTTCCGTGCAGATGAGACTATATCATCACTAATAATAGTGTCGTGCGCTTCCACTCGCTTGAGTGTACTCCCTTGCGGGATAGTCGTTGCTCCTTCCGGTTTCCCGGCTCGGATCAGGATTGTCATGTTATTATTCATAATTTAGATTTTCCCTGAGTTCACACGATTTATACTGCACAAGTTAAGCCGCCTGTTTATGCAGTGATTGCGCGTCATACTTCGGTGTTATCATTGCAAGTTCCGGGCTTATGCGGGGAACTGCATTTGATATTACTTCTTCGAGATGTTGCGGAACTAATGCTCCTCCGCTTCCCGATGCACTTGTAAGGGCTTTGGAAATTAAATTCTTATTCTCTCCCGCCCATCTGTTGTATTGCTTCAATAAATCCATATTATTTCTCCTGTAATTATCAACTTACCATCGCAGTAAGAGCGTCAGTTAAAGATTTATGAACAGATTCATTATTGTTTCCAACAGGTCTGTTATCATTAACTTTAACGCCTAACTGTTCTTTGATATAGTCGATTGATTTTTTAATTTCGTTAGGATCGTTTTCTACTTTCCTGACTTCAGCTTTTTTGACTTCATTTTTCACTTTGTCGGCGATGCCAAGTCCCTCGAATATATTTTCAAGAGCTTTTTTGATTTCCTGCTGTTCTTCTTTAATTACTTTCAGTTCGTCAGTCTTCTGCTGTGATTTCTGAACTTTCTTTCCTGACAGCATCTTAACAATTGATCTTGCGATTTCATTCAGATTCTTTTCCTGTTCTTCTTCCTTTTCATCGATAATCGCTTTCGCTCCGTCTGTGGCTGTCACGCCTTCATCCGGACTGGAAAGTGATGCCTGATCCGCTTTTTCAACTTCTTCTTCCGATTCTGTCTCGTTTTTCGGCTCATCCATTTCTTTCAGAAATTTCATAATTTTTTCCGCTATTTCCGGACTTGCTTCTTCTCCCATAGGCGGTTCATCGGGGGTAGCTACTCCCGCACCAAGCATCTGTTTTGCTTGATCAACAAGTGAATTGATATTGCTGAAAATTGTCATAAGTTCTGCATCCATTTTAAATCTCCTGTAATTTAATTGAGCAAAGCTATCAC
>CAZWME010001127.1:0-1827 GCA_964634515.1 uncultured Pirellulales bacterium
AATATTGATCGAGCTTGTATACCAGCTTCCAGCATGGAGACGCAACCTGCTGGGAGGAGGTTTCGTCGTTAAGCGGTTATTTAATGGCGGGTCTCGCGGCACTCCGTAATTGGCTCGGTAGCACATGACAATGTTATTTTGAAACAGGGTGCAGCATGAAAGATATGAGGCTCAAAACAACGGTCGTAGTCGTCGGCATCACGGTAGCTGCCTCGGTGGCATTCGTTATTTCCTGCACAACGGTACAGCGGACCATCGTCCCCCCGCCTCTGATTCAGGGGGCGGAGTACGTAGGGATGGATACGTGTGCTCTGTGTCATGAAAAGATTGCCCGGGACTTTAAATATACCGAGCATGGTCGTATTCAGATTATCGGTGAAGCCAAAGGTGTAGACGGCCAAGGCTGCGAGGCGTGTCACGGCGCCGGCAGTCTTCACGTGGAAGCAGAAGGAGGCCGCGGCAGATACATTGTTAATCCCGGCAAAAACCCTGAAGCCTGTTTTCAATGTCACGTTGAAACGAAGGCACTCTTCAATCTTCACTATCATCATCCGGTCAAGGAAGGCAGGATGAGCTGTATCGATTGCCACGACCCACATGGCCAAGACATCTATAGCTCGAAGGGGATATTCGTGGCGCGGGAGAATGAAATCTGCAGGCAGTGTCACCGCGAGCAGGCCCGCCCTCATGTCTTTGAGCATGAGGCGCTGCGAGAAGGCTGCACGAGCTGTCACGCCGCACACGGCTCCATCAACGAGAAGATGCTCACCGAACGCGACAACAACTTGTGCTTGAAATGCCATGCCCAACTTGCCGTGCCCGGGGCGCTGACCATCGGCGACTTCTCCCACACCGGCCGTGTTATGGAGGGGACGTGTTGGAGCGCAGGCTGTCACACTGCGGTTCATGGCTCCGATATCAACGCCCATTTGCGGTATTGACCAAAGGGGATACCGTGAAAAAGATCCTTTTGCCCCTGGTGATAGCGGTCCTGTGCGGCGTTGGCCTGACGGTACAGATTGTCTGCGCACAAGAGGACGGGCAGCACTTCAAACTGACCGGCGAAATCGAGCCTGCTTTCCGTTATATCTATGTTGACGGAAATGAGGGGAAGTTCCGTGAAGACTGGTGGATGCAAGAAGGCTGGGCGGGAGGAATAGAGCACTTTACCATAGAGCGGATGTTCGGCGATGATGTTTCTCTTTATGCGGAAGGCCATCTTGTTTTTGGCGAGGAAGACTATGAGATACAACTACACCTCTCCAAACCGGATGTAGGCTTTCTCCACGTCGGATATAGCCAGTACCGAAAATATTTTGATGGGACGGGCGGATTCTTCGAGCCGTTTACGATCTTTCCTTTTGACCTCCATAATGACATGCATCTGGATATCGGCCAGGCCGCCATCGAAGTGGGAGTGACCCTACCCCAATGGCCCAGGATTGTGCTGGGGTACGAACACCGATTTAAAGATGGTGAGAAATCCCTGCTTGAGTGGGGAAGTGTGACCGAAGGTGGTGTAACGAGAAATATCTTTCCTTCCTTCAAGGATATCGATGAGGACGTGAATATTTTCAAGGCCGAAATCGACTACGACATCGGTAAGGTACATTTCGGCGATCAGTTCCGCTACGAAGACTACCGCTCCGTTACCGCACGGTTCGATCAAGAGAGGAATCTTGATGCCGCTATCTCCAAAAGCGTGACGGTCGCGGAGCAGTACGATCACGACGCCCTCTATAATACGTTTCATGCAGAGAGTCATCTTAGCGAGAAGGTATACTGGTCCGTAGGATATCTGTTTTCCAATCTTGAAGGAGACGCGTC
>CAZWME010001128.1:0-1814 GCA_964634515.1 uncultured Pirellulales bacterium
AAATCTCTTCTGTGGTTTATTTAGCCAATCGATGTTGTTAATATCTCCACTTGACCCATTTGTCAAAATCCCAACAAAAGGAGGATCATTTCGGTCGGTGCCAAGGAGTTGCCGGATTTTGTCGGCGAATATCCCGAAGTAGTCGGCAGAAATTATCCCACGTTGGCCCGTACCTACATAGTGAAGTGAATAGTTTGCCAAAAGCGCTATTTGCCGGCCGTCCACCGACTGAACCGACAAAAATGCGATTTGCGGATCAGTTGGACCGGCGGCTTTGAGAATATTCGGATTACCACGGCCGGGATTCATGACGACTTTATCCTGCCCGCCGAAAGGATTTGGGACCGGTACGCCGGGCTTCATAAAATAGCGCCGATTGAAGACCTGCGTGGGCTCCTGTGTACAGCCCCAGCCAATTCGAGCCGGTTCAAGATTGTTTACAGCCCGGCGGACACCATCTGAAATACGCGATACAAGAAACTGCTGGTAACTGCTCAACTCCTTGTCTTGCCTTAGGCGATTTGTGCCCCTTGCAGTGATCGAAGAATGCGTGTGAGTAGCACACATCATCATATTTTCTATTGGAATTGATGTCTTTTCGTTAATGATTCGTTTTGCTTTATCGTACACTTCGCGAGATATTCCCAAATTGTCACAAACTACGAATACCATGCGTGTTTTGCCATCGTCAAGTACGAGACATTTTGCATATAATTCATCGTGTACATGCGTAGCAGGTGGAGAATTCCAACCGCCGATAACAGGCTCATCCAGAGGCGGTGTAATATTACTAACAGCAGCGCCGGCTCGAAAGATACGTTTAGAAGCGGTTCCGCTTTCTGAGGAGCTATTAGCTTTGGCCAGCAGAGTTAGTGCATTGATTATGATTAAAAAAAATAGAAAGTATCGGATTGGGGAATTTGGTTTATTCATTATATTTGCACTCCTCGAATTTAATTTATCATAGCTTATTATAACTATAAAACGATAAAGTGTCCATAATAAAAAACAGCCTGGCTATTGCATAATTTTAGCTTTTGAGATATGATTCTTGCTATTAAAATCCTTGTCGGGTTTTTAATTGCACCAGTAATTCGAGGATTTAATTCACTAAAAGTAGGAGATGGTTTTATGAAACGAAATAATTCTTTCGCCCTGGCAGGTGGAACATTGGTATTATTTTTAATATCATTTACCGGGATCGCAAGCATCGGCAAGCAGGTCGAAACCACAAATGTTTATTTGACTGTACGAGATTTCGGTGCCGTTGGAGACGGCGAAGCGGACGATACAAAGGCTTTTCAGCGTGCGGTCGATTCAGGTCATGGTGATGTTCACATTCCACGCGGGACATACCGGCTTACCAAAACCATTGTAGTTGATTTGGACCGAATCGGACCTGTATCGATTGTCGGATCGGGCACGGCGAGGCTTGTCATGACCGGTCCGGGACCGGCTTTGAAGCTGGTTGGCACACATAAGGGGACAGCAGACCCAGGTACTGTAGAAGAAAATGTCTGGAAGAACCAGCGTATGCCGTCAGTTAGCGGACTTGAGATTGTCGGTGCTGACCCTCAGGCATGTGGTGTAGAGGCGAGAGGTACAATGGAAGCGACATTTTCACGGCTACAGATTCGCAAGGTACTGCACGGAATCCATCTTACGGAGCGTAACCGTAATGTTATTATTTCAGACTGCCATATTTATGAAAACCGTGGAATTGGAATATATCTCGATCATGTGAACCTGCATCAAATAAATGTCGGTAATTCGCATGTAAGTTATAATGCAGGGGGAGGAATTGTTCAGCGAGG
>CAZWME010001129.1:0-1808 GCA_964634515.1 uncultured Pirellulales bacterium
ATATCCCTTGCGCATATACAGCCGATGCTGTTTTTGTTTATTAGTGGGGAACACCTGGCAGGAAATTCGACAGGTCTTCTCACCACACCTCCTTGATATTGACAATTATATATCCAATGTGGGGAAATATCAAGAAAAAAGACCTATCAAAACTTCGTTTTCCCCTAAAATTACGTAAAAACCGTGTATTTTTGTAAGTCTGGCAAGGTGGATTTAGGTTGAAAAAAGCGAAACCGCCCTTTGAAAATATTATTATTTTTACAAATAAGCTTCACCGATATCTCTTAGGCGGGATATATGTATCGATGTTATTTTGTCTTTCTATTGCGATGTGCCTTTAAGAACTACCGGATGAAACTTAAAATCAGTTGAAAACACAGAATAGATTTGGTAATGAAATCTTTAGTTACATAGTGTTTCCAAGCAGTGTATATGTGAAATCCCGACTGGAGAACTGAAATGAAAAGGATTTTGAGGTATTTTTTACGAGGCCTGCTGATATTTGTGCCGGCCGGCCTGACGGTATTTATAATTGTCTATATTTTCACGAGCATGGACAAGCTCTTTCGCGGCCTGTTTAGGTTAGATATACCGGGATTAGGGCTTTTAGTTACTATAGTTGGTATATTTCTTATAGGCTTGTTTACATCCAACTTTATTGGCAGGAGACTTTTCGCTCTGATGGAAGGCATTTTCACACGAGTGCCCTTAGTGAAGATGCTGTACAGCTCAATCAAAGACCTTGTCGAGGCCTTTGCCGGAGAAAAAAGAAAATTCGACAAGCCCGTTATAGCGGCGCTGGGTGCCGGCTCCAGTGCAAAGGTCGTCGGATTTATCACGCGAGAGAGTCTCGATAAACTCGGCCTTGAGGACCACGTAGCAGTCTATGTGCCTCAATCGTACAACTTCGCAGGTAATGTGCTGCTGTTTCCTAAAGAATCCGTACAGCCGTTGGATATTGAGAGTTCCGAAGCGATGGCGTTTATCGTCTCGGGCGGTGTAGCTGGAGACTGACTGCTCTATCAGTTTGGAGCTTCATCTGACTTTTCGACTTTGCGAGTTTTATAGTTTCCGGTTTATCTCGAAAAGATAATGTAATATGTGTAAAGACAAAGGGGGATAAATATTGCTTTTCAGCGACAAATCGGTAATATTACGGTTATGGAAAAGACAGAAGTGAAGACTATTGCACTGTAACAATATGTAAAAGGATGACAGCAATAAGAGATGACAAAGAGCAAGCAAAAAGGTTGGGTTTCGTGGTCAGAAGATGAGAAAAATCTGCTCAGGAGAATGTACAAAAAAGTAAAGGCCAGGGAGATAGCAGAGCAAACGGGAAGAACCACAGCAGCAGTGAGACAACAAGCCCGCATGTTTGGGCTTAAAAAAAGGAAAATACAGCGGTGGTCAAGAGAAGATGTTAAGCTACTCAAGAAACTATACGCTGATAGCAAGATCAAAGAAACAGCCGATAGACTGAGACGGACTGTGAATGCAGTAAGATCGAAAGCATCTATCCTCGGTCTTAAAAAGAGACAGAGTCCCGTACCCTGGTCAAAACAGGAGGATAAGCTACTCAAGAAACTTTATCCGGATCACACTGTGAGGGAAATAGCGAGCCAAATTGGGCGCTCATTTCCTGCAGTATCAGCCAGAAGAGGCAAATTGGGTCTTAGAAAAGTAGCTCATTATCACTTTTGGTCTAAGAAAGAGCTAAACTTATTGAAGAGACTATATCCAACTAAAACGGCACAAGAAATTGCCGACCGGATTGGAAGTCCTGTATTGAACGTACGAATGAAGATTTT
>CAZWME010001130.1:0-1806 GCA_964634515.1 uncultured Pirellulales bacterium
ACTTGTGGCGCAGTATTACTAGTCGGAGGAGTTTTTGCTAGTGGGGCAGCTGGAAGTGTGGTTGAAAATAATATAAAGTATTATGATAAGGATCTTGATGCTGTAGAAGTTGCAAAAGATGCTGCAATTGATGGAGCAATAAATGTAGCATCCTTAGGTGTCGCTAAAGGAGCAGAAAAAGTTATAGCAAAAGGCTCAGCAAAATTAGCCAAGAAAACATTTCTAAATAAGAAAAATATAGATTATATTCGTAAAGTAGGCCAAGAATGGAAGCCATTTGATAAGAAATGGGGAAATGCAGCAAAGGAAATAATTGCTAAACAATATAAGTTAAAAATGGCAACAGCTGCAACAAAAGAAATTCTCAATGTTGGTATTAGCCCTATGGTTGATCGTCTCCAAGATATCGCAAGTCCTAATGTTGTTAAACAAAATAATAATAAAAGAAATAGGAAATAATAATGTGGCGAGTTAAGTATCTTTTATTGATTTTATTAGTAATTTTTATTATAGCATTTTTTATAATATTAATAAAAATTAATGGTTGGCACAAGGATTCTTCTATTATGAGTATAATACATATGTTTTTAATCATTATAAACAGAATTTTTATTATAGTTTTACCTTTTCTTCTAATACCATATAGTATAAATATTAATTTAAAAAATGTTTATATTAAATTGTTTACTCAGATAGCATTAGCAGTTTTTTATATGGTAATTATATTTAAGTTAGGAGGGTATTACAAATTATCTTTAAGTGATAATATCTTTTTTCTTTTTTATATATTTTTATTTAGTTTAATTTCAAATATAAATCTTTCTAAAGATGAAGATAGTGTTGTAAGGGTAATTGAAAATGCTTTTATTTATATACCGAGATTGGCATTTGGATTTAATTTATATATTATTTATACTTATTTTATTGAAGATATTGTTAAAATATATGCTTAAGATTTAAATAATTTTTTTATAAAGAAGATTCTGTTTAATAATGTTTAAATTTAGATATCTTTTAGTGGGCTTGTTGATAATAGTAATGTTGGCTTTTTTTACTATTTTAATAAAAGTCAATATAGGGGATAAGGAATCTATTTTTAAAACTATTATATATATGGCTATAGTAGCTATTGATCATTTGTGTGCTCTTTCTTTTTGTTTTTTATTAATTCCATATTATATTAGTATAAATCTAAAAAATATTTATATTAAGTTAACGGTACAAATAAGTTTTATACTGCTTTATTTTATTATTTTATTTTTACTTGGAGGATATAAGAAATTAGCACTTAGTGAAAATATTTTATTCATTATTTGTGGAATTATTTTTTGTTTTATTTCAAATATAAATCTGTCTAAACAAGATGGGAGTTTTGTTAAGACAGTTGAAGAAGTTTTTATTATCATTCCAAGATTAATGATATTTTTTAATGTGTATATGGTTTATACATATTTCATAGAATATATGGTAAAGATTTATACTTAGAATTAATTTAGACTTGGTTTCGTAAAAAAATTTAAACCAGAAAAAGATCCAAAACACATAAAGCCCAAAAAGACCTTTCCAAAAAAAGCCAGCGAAGGTTTTTTTTAGAAATGACCCTTTACCCAGAGCAGTGACCAAAGAGCCCCTTTTTAGAAAGAGGTCCCGAACAGCTCCTTTTGAAAAAAGATTTTGTTGAGGTAGATACACCTACTTTGCAGCCAATTTATGGTGGTGCATTAGCTAAACCATTTAAGACACATTACAATGCTTATGATACTGATGTTTATCTAAGAATTGCTCCTGAACTTTATTTGAAAATAT
>CAZWME010001131.1:0-1805 GCA_964634515.1 uncultured Pirellulales bacterium
TGAACTCGTAGAGAATACTAACTCGCGAGTTCAAACTCTTATGGACTCAGGTCAGCAACAACTGCGAGAATTGCTTGCTGGCGAACAAACCCGAAATGTCGGCATTCAGAGCTGGACGTGGCAGGGTTTAGGTAAAAGATTGGCCGTCGCAGCGGTTTTTATGGTTGCCGGAAGCATCCTGTTTACTTCATTTAAGGTTGTATCAGGCTATGCCCGTGAAAAATCCTGGCGGCAGCGGTGCCAAATGCAAATGGGCAGTGTATTTCAGGGTTTACGTAATTATATTTCCGACCATGATGATCAAACACCTTCTGTAGCATCTATAGCTGGAGCACCCTGGTGGAAACTTGGCGACCAGGGCAGAGAGAATCATTCCAATACTCGCCATATATATCTTTTACCGAAGTACAATTACGCTGACATAAAGGACTTTGTATGCCCTGCTTGTGAGGGCGAAGTGCCTCTGAAACTTAGCGATTCACAAATCAAAAGATTAAAAGATTTTCCAAGCAGAAGATATGTAACTTACAGTTTCCAGATAAACTGCAGAAAAATAACAAATGGAAAACTTCGTTGCCGAAAAGTTATAATGGCGGATATGAATCCGCTGTTCGAGAACCTGCCTGAAGATCTTCCCAAACAGTTTCGACTGCAATTGAACAGAGCACTATTGACTCTTAACAGCATCAATCACAATCGCCGGGGGCAGAACGTTTTATTCGGAGACGGCCATATAGAGTTTCTGAAAAGCCGTTTTACCGGCATCTCAGAGGATGATATATATACGCTCCAGGATACCGACGTATATCAAGGCTGTGAAGTGCCTTCCTGTGAGACTGACTTTTTCCTTGCCCCGTAATTTTCCGATTCAAATTTATTGCCAAATATTTGACAGGTACTTTCAAAACGTTTCAACAGCCCCCTGTCTTTATTTTTCTTAAGGGGCCTTCTTCTCCAAATCACTCTATTGAATTGTGTATAGTTCCGGAAGAATCACCATAGCCCCCATTTTTCGCGTCCCGTACGATTCCCGGTTATAACCGATAATGATTGGCTTGCCGATTTTTGCCCTGATCGTATTTGACAGGATCTCATCATTTTGCTGGTGCCCCAATCGTGTGTTAAAATTGTGTATTTCACGGGGCAACTCGACTTCAACTCCAAGCTCCAACATGCGATCTGATTCAGTATCGAGTTGCAGGTTCAGTGTCCAGGGGCCTATGGGAGCCTGGACTTCGCCGGGGACCGATGAGTTGCCGAACCAATAGCCCACCGTCCGAATGTCATAGCCCAAGAGCTTGTGGATGTGTTTTTGTAACTGTTCCGGCAATTGCGTATATTGTGCGGCTTCTATTTTATTGGTAAATATTTCAGCATCATCCCATTTCAGTTCCTTGATCCGGGACTCCGGAATGACGTCAAAAACTATATGTTTGATGCCTTCGCGTGAAGCGGCTTTGCCCTGAATCAGGATTTCGGCCTTTCCATCTCTATCCCGTTCATCGCTTAGGCAGAATCCGCTTATTTGCAGTTCATTAGCTCTGGCGGCATCCAATAATTGCATCGTAGATACTTCCGGAGGCGCTTGTAGAATCATTGAAAAGGGCTTCATACCCTCATCGCCGGAAGCAATCTCAAACATATAGACGCGATATACGAAGTTTTGAAGGTCCCTAAGTTCCCTAAGTGTCGATGCTTTAGAATCGGGAACATCCAGTTCTCCGATCAAATCCCTAATGTCGTTCATCTGTTCTTTCGTCGTCTGAATGATGATTCGGTTGAAGCGTGGATCTGAATGTACTTTA
>CAZWME010001132.1:0-1804 GCA_964634515.1 uncultured Pirellulales bacterium
CCCCTTTTAATTGAATTTATTACAGTATATTTGAAGATATATAAAGATGTCAAGACCAAAAAAATTAAGATTCAGAGGCTTTGCTTAAAAGAAAAATATAAAAAACTTTTTTTCTGAAGTATATAGCAAATCTTTTTAACCTTAAAAACATCAAAACAAAAACAGCCACAGATAGCAAAAAAGCGCACAAATAAAAAATATTAAACCAGTTAAAAATCAATAGAAAAAGCAAGAATATAGATTCTAAAAAAAAGACCAAAAATGTGCCTCTATAAAAACTATATAGAGAGTTAAATTGAACCAGATGTGAAGTCTTATCTTTACCGAGCGCATAAAGATAGCACAACTGAAAAACATCAGACTGGCTAGGTTTTATTGAACCGACATTAAAAAATTTTTCCGCTTCTTTAAGTATTTTTGATTCAAAAGAGTCAAAGGAATATTTTTTTTCTTTGATAATAATATTTGCCAGAGCCTGTACAATGTGGCCAAAAAAATAAGCTGTAACCAAATAAAAAATAAGATTAACAGAATTAATAGCTGGCATTAACTTAAAAGAATTTAAGAAAAAAAGGTCTAAGGATATTAATATAATTAAAACAGAACCGACTAAAAAATAACCAATTTGGTCATATAAATTAAGTTTAGAAAAAAGTGTCTGTTCCATAAATTATAGTTTATTTATACTTCCGTCAAACTCGCAATCAAGGACCACGGTTCCAGAATCACAAGTTTTGTATATCGTTGCTCCGGAAGAAATATTCTTGTATTCTTTCTCGGCTCCGCAATCTGAGTCTGTTTCAGAAGTACAAGAAAAGACAATATTTTTAGGCTTCATTATCTTAACTGCTTCATCATGGAAGCCCGTTAACCTTCCATGATGAGCGGCTTTTAATATATCAACATCAGCGATATCGGTTGCATAATTATTCAGGATATATTCCCAACATTTATCTTCAGCATCGCTGGAAAGAACAATCTTTAAATCATTTACTCTAACTAGCAAAACATAAGGCATATTGTTAAGGTCAACATCTAGATTATCTCTGTTAGAACCATCGTTGTTGTAGTGTGCTAATTTATGTAACTCTTTTGAAGGAGATAGTATTTGTACCTTGTCTTCATTCCAATATAGGATATTGTTTTGGCTATCCCAATATCTTCTGACACAAAGACCCTCATCGTCTGAAAGTAGCCGTATTTTTGAATATTTATCCCAATCTTCTTTGTAAGACTCCCAACCGCTGCCTTCTTTTAAGGGCTCAAAATCATGCTCTAGGTCCCAAAAATTAATTATTGAAATACCGCTTTCTTCAAACAAACTCTTTATGCCTAAAAGGTGGTCTTTGTGCGGGTGAGTTAATATAAAGCGAAATATTGATCTATTGCCAAAATTATTTTTATAGTAATCAATAACATGCTCATACTTGCTGCCATAGTCATCGTGGTGAAAAATATCTACCATCATCACTCTAGCATTTTTCTCAGCATTGGTATTTTTAACAATTCTTTCTGGAAAATCAACGATTGTACAATCGCCATCACCGACATCTAAAAAATGAAAAACTACTCCCATATTTTATTTATAGGTAAATTTAATATTAAATACATATTATATCAGAAAATAAATAATTATGGGGTGATTAAATCAGCCCTTTTTTAACAAAAGACAGATAACCGGTTCTAGTAATAATTAAGTGGTCTAAAATATCAATTCCTAAGATATTCCCAGCTTTACAGAGCCTTTTGGTAATTTCAATGTCATCAAGGCTTGGTTCAATATTGCCTGATGGGTGGTTGTGCA
>CAZWME010001133.1:0-1802 GCA_964634515.1 uncultured Pirellulales bacterium
AAATACGAGCTTGATGTGCGTGCATTTGACGATGGTGCCGCTGTTCGTACACGAGTTACACTTGATGATACATCGCATAACATTGCGAGCGAGAATACTTCATGGGCTCCGCCTCTTGATTCACACGCATGGGCGGCTCGTTTTGATATGGGTTATGAGCAAGCTTATCAAAATGGAACTTTCGATACTATCCGTGACGGTTCACAATGGTCGCCGCCTATGACGTTTAAGCTCGATGGAAATCTCTATGTTTCCATCACTGAAGCTAATAATGATTGCTTCCCTGATATGGGTTTGGTGCGTAACGGAAATTACCTTAAAGCAATATTTCCATCTTCAACGAGAGGCTGGAGCCATCAGGGTTCGATTGTCACTCCATGGCGTGTTGCGATTATTACAGAGGGACTTAACGATTTAGTAAATAGTGACATTGTGACAAATCTTTGTCCGCCACCGTCTGAAGAATTAGCCAATGCCGATTGGATTAAGCCAGGCCGGTCTCTCTGGCAATGGTGGGCCATAGGAGCACCTCAACTAAATGACCAAAAAGCTTGGATTGATGCGGCCAAAAAACTTAGCTTCGAATATTACCTGATCGATGACGGCTGGCGCAATTGGCGAGCACCCGGTAAAGATCAGTGGCAATGCCTAAAGGACGTTATAGACTATGCCAAGAGCCAGGGAGTTGGCCCACTGGTATGGGTGAACTCATCTGAAATGCGTTCAGATTCTAACCGCCGTGCTTATCTTGAAAAAGTAGCAGCACTTGGTGCCGCTGGTATCAAAATTGATTTCGTTCCGGCCTGTACCGCAGAAATAATACGCTGGTATGAAGGTGCATTAAAGGACACTGCCGAATTACACCTTTTATGCAACTTCCATGGAGCGGCGAAATCTACAGGGCGTCAACGTACATACCCGCATGAGTTGACACGTGGAGCCGTACGCGGGCACGAATATCATATGACACGCTATCGCCGAGTTCAGGCCGCAGACCATGACCAGATAGTTCTTTTCACTCGCTTCCTTACAGGTCCGGCTGATTACACTCCAACCGCATTTGATCCCAAAGAGATGGTTGGATATACATGGGCACATTTACTTGCGCAAGCGGTCGATATGACTTCGCCGTTATTGCACTTTGCCGGAAAATACCAGGATTTCATAGGAAATCCTGCTGAAGATTTCTTACGACATCTTCCTTCAACGTGGGATGAGACAATTGTTCTTCCGGGAAGTGAGATTGGAAAAATAGCAGGTTTCGCTCGCAGGCGCGGGAATGAATGGTATATCGGAGTACTAAACGGAGCCGATGCCGCTACGTTAGAAATTGATCTTTCATTCCTAAGCGCAAGCTCATGGAACGCAGAAATATTTGGTGACGATCCGGATAACGCAGCAACTTTCAAACGTGAAAACAAATCAGTAAAATCCAGCGACTCAATTTCAGTCTCAATGAGTCCTCGCGGCGGTTCAGTTATATGGATTACTAATGATTCTAAATAATAAAACAGAGATTAAACAGAAAATATATTTAAGGAGTGAAGATGAAATATATAAAAGGAATCTTATTTTTATTTGCTATTATTGTTTCAGTGGCTAATGCGTCAGAAGTTATATCTCCAAATGAAAAAATAAAAGTTGTTTTGAAACTGCAAAATGAATCACAACCTAAGTTTGTAGTTTCATATTCTGAAAATCAAAAAACAACGGAAGTTCTGCCTTCTTCACTGCTTGGATTAAAAACAAAAACTCAGGACTTTTCAGAATTGACTTTTATCAGCGAAAGCAATGTCACACTT
>CAZWME010001134.1:0-1801 GCA_964634515.1 uncultured Pirellulales bacterium
GCTTAAGTTCATGCGATGCTTCAGTAATATTACCTATAGTTTTCTGGAGGTTTTCTTTGTTGCTGCGGTTGCCGAGTATATCATTGGCATTAGAAACGAAAATCCTAAGACCCTCAACCAAATCCTCCAGCTTTCTTTGGCTTTCTTCGGGAAAAAACTCACTGGTAACACCGGTCGAGCCCTGCAGCAATATTTGATCCAACAAATAAATTGTCTCTGGCCGATTCGGATCTAATGGCACTGCGGGTCTCTCTGGGTACTGTTTAATTTCGATATAACTGCTGCCCAGACCCCGGCTCATTAATTTTACATCAACATTAGAGGGAATATTCGTGTACTTCCTGTCAATACTGAGAACAACTATTGTCTGATAATACTCTAAGCCGCTCACCATGTCCTTTTTTATCACAGGCGGCATAACCT
Organism: uncultured Pirellulales bacterium; assembly: GCA_964634515.1. GTDB lineage: Bacteria > Planctomycetota > Phycisphaerae > Sedimentisphaerales > Anaerobacaceae > NIOZ-UU13. Next base: position 424 of record CAZWME010001134.1, read on the forward strand.
TTGTAACTCTGCCGATTTGATAGCCGCAAAAGCGCACGGGTGTATCAGTCTGAACTCCCGGAGCTGTCGGGAATTGAACGAAAACCTCAAAAGAACTCAACTTGGTAACTGCTGTCGGCAAATCTCCGAACTTAAATATCAGCCATATAAGCGCACATACGCCTACTACCACAAAAACGCCCACAATCACATTGCGTCTTTTTTGGGTGGTCTCATAGTCACTCACTGTTTACTCCCTTTCTAATCACCGCGGCCTTCCATAAACAACTCCCTTATGGCACGCAAAGGATAGCCGCTCTCGTTAAGTTTTTTTATCAGTTTAATTCGTTCAATGCCCTTTTCATCAAACTTCCTCCTTCCGCTCGGTGTTACTTCTGTAGGCTCAAGCAGTCCTACCATAAGATAATATTGCAGAGATTGCCGAGAAATGCCAGCTTTTTTTGCGGCTATTCCTATAGATGACAAATTGCCTTTACCGCTCAATGCTCATCCCCAAAAATGAAAGAACATAAAGTAACCAAATTTTTAGTAGCTGAAATTGTACTATATTCCAATAAGAGATAACAACCACAAAAAATGTGCTCAATATAGATAAAACGGCAAATGCTGTGTATAAACTCTGGAGCAGGGCACAAAAACAGCCATTTCCCTGCTATTAATTACTATAAAATATATCGACAACTACATTAAAACCCATTCAACTTTTATGGATTCATTCAACTTCAAGGCTGCTTTACTACTGCTTTATGGCATGAATTCATGGTTTGATCCCGGGCGTAGGAGAAGCTGCCTGCCAGTTAGCAGGTGCATTGCCCGAATGATTCTGGTCTGTAAATACTCTCTGAAGCGCAACACCGGTACCGTCGGCAGCCTCTGGCCAGGGTGACACATCAGAGTAAAGCACTTCATCAACGATGACCCAGCAAACAGACTGCCCAACTTGGTCCGGCGCTAAAGGGTATTCCAGCGCAAGTCGTTCACCGCTATTGGACAGAGAGCCTGACCAGGGACCTGCTATTTCCACACCGGCGGTTAACGAACCGGCATCATACGCGGCGATAAAGGTAGCCAATCGAGTTGTTTCCGTAGTCGGATCAAAGCCTACTACTATCAATCTACCGTCAGCCCGAATCGATGTGCCCGACGGAAATGTATAATCCACAGCTCCATCCAGCCGCCAGGGACCTTCGGTATTTTCCAGATAAACCGTGCCTGACGTTGGATTATATAACTCGATATACTCTTCGTTAAGCTCTAAAGGATGATACATAATCTCATCAATTATCACATCCAAAAAAGGATTTTTGTTAGCTGCATCCCGCGGTTGTGTTATGGCAAGCCGGTCCGCCCCGCCATCAGGGTAATGATCAAGGGATAT
>CAZWME010001135.1:0-1799 GCA_964634515.1 uncultured Pirellulales bacterium
ATTGAACACACTTAATGCCAAAGTAACGCTCTCGCACCACCGCTCTCTGGCACTGGCACTTGAACAGATTGCTGATCCGGCGGCAGCAAAACCACTGGCCCGGCTTTTGAATAAATCTGGAATGCGTGGTCATGTTATGTCGGAGCTTGAACCACTCACCAATCATCCGCAAAAGAATCGTCGCCGCCTGGAACCTTTACGCGAGATAGTCCTGGCACGCACTCTATACCGTTGTGGCGATTGGGAAGGTTTCGGAGAGAGTATCCTCGAAGAGTATCGGCAAGACATACGAGGCTTATTTGCGAGGCATGCCAACTGTGTGCTCTCTGGGGCAGATTGATCTAACCAATGAGTCATTCAAACCGACAAAAAAGCGAAAATGGGAGATAGTAAAGAAAAACAGAATTTCTGGACACTCAATTTTTAAATTGAGCACATTGCTCAATAATGGTAGAATAAATTCTGAAAGATTATAGAAAAACTATTCTTCGTTAGGTAAAGGAGGTGAATCACGCTCAAACGAAATGCCTTTACTCTTATCGAACTGTTAGTTGTCATTGCTATAATTGCCCTGCTGATGGCAATCCTGATGCCATCACTCAGACGAGCAAGGGAACAGGCCAAAGCTTCGGTATGCCAGTCAAATTTGCACCAGTGGAGCCTAGTTTTCTCGATGTATGATAACGATCACGAAGGTCGGTTTTGCAATGGCTGTAGTAGTTATAATACCAATGACCAGAGGCACTGGGCAATGGCTCTGCGTCCATACTACTACCACGATCGGCAGATCACACTGTGTCCATTGGCCATTAAGCCTTATGACGAAGGTGGTGAAGTTCCATATGGGGCCTATCGCGGACCGGACGATGTCCTGCTCAGCTACGGCCTCAACGGCTGGGTTTACAATGCCAGAGAGCCTGATGAAGCATTCGACCGCCCGGTCGAGAACTTTTGGGGAGAGCTCAACATCAAGGGCTCTGGAAATATACCGCTATTCCTTGACTGTCTTCATGCCGAGGGTCGTCCTTTCGAGCACGATGAACCCCCGGAGATAGAAGGAACGATGGTTGCCTTCAATATGAGTGTAAACATGACGCGATTTTGTCTGAACAGACATAATGGCGCTGTAAACTGCCTATTCATGGATTCGTCGATTTCAAAAGTCGGACTCAAGCGTCTATGGCTCCTGAAGTGGCATAGGAATTTCAATACAAACGGCCCTTGGACCAAAGCTGGTGGGGTAACTACCGAAGACTGGCCCCAATGGATGAGAGGACTCACAGACTATTAGCAGAACAAAAACCCTAATAAGGAGTTGAACATCGAAAGTAGACGAATAATCGATTTATATTGTGTATATTTGAACTTAGATTATTATTTCATGTTTTAGAGGAGGATTTTATCATGTTTACCAAAATGACACGTCTTGTTTCAGTTGTGCTGACGCTGACTCTTGGAGCGAGCGCCTGCAATGCAGGTTCGTTAGTGGGATATTGGTCCTTTGACGATATACAGGGCACAACTATCCCCGATCAGAGCGGCACAGGAAATGACGGTATTATTAACGGTGCCCCACTTGTGATTGAAGGTCCTTTAGAAAATGCGCTTCAGCTCGATGGCATAAGTGACTACGTGGACTGCGGCAACGCCGAAAGCCTCAATATCACCGACAAACTGACCATCTCTGCATGGGTCAAGACGGTCGATGCAGGAGATCCCGCCGGAGGGGAAATGGGAGGGCAAAACCATTATGTATCGAAGCACAACAGCTACCAGTTCAAGCACAGAACCAATCTGCT
>CAZWME010001136.1:0-1787 GCA_964634515.1 uncultured Pirellulales bacterium
TCGAGCTGTGCAAGTTTTAGGGGAATCGACACCACAGTCACTAAAGACTGCCAGAGCGAAGTTGGAAGATGTCGTCAAGCTGGAACCGACGGCTGTTGATGCGCATCTTATGCTGATTAATGTTGCGATGCAGGAGGGAGATTACGAGACGGCCCGCGATTATGCGATTAGGGCTATTGGCTCCAATCCAAACAACCTGCCATTGCTGTTGGCCAGAAGCAGGACTGAGTTTGTACTTGGGAATATACAAATGGCGACCGAGCTGGCTCACCTGGTTCTTCAGAGAGACTCGACCAATACTGGGGCTTTGGGTATACTTTTGGATATTGCGCTACTAGATGGCGTCAATGACAGTCTTCTTGGGGAAGTGATTGGATTAGCTCGACTGATGCTTGAGGAAGACCCAAACAGTGTTGAAATCCGAGACGTGTTTGTGGCAATTGCGCTGAGCAGCAAAGATCGCAGCCTTCTTGAGAAGGCCCGGACACTAATCGACTCTGCGCTCGGCGGTAATCCCACAGATGAAAAGCTGCTGATTTCGCGGGCCCGTGTTTTGACTTCCATGGAACTGCCTCAAGATGCAATTCCTGGGCTGAAGGCCTATTGCCAGACAGAGCAAGGGAGCAACAGTATTGATGCAATTGTGACCCTTGCCGACCTGTTTCGTCTCAGCGGTGACATGGAACAGGCAAAACAATGGATTGAGCAGGCAGAGCAGATAGCCCCGAATAGTCTGACTGTTATCCATGGCCGATTTTTATGGCTGGTAGCTCAAAACCGATTCGAGGAACTTGCTGGAATCAGTTCTGTATATCTTGCGGCAAAAGAGCAGAATCCAGCAACACTTGTAAGGGCGGCATCGGCCTTAGTCATATTGGATTCGATAACACTTAAAAAAGAGGGGATAAAACTATTTGAGCATGCTGTTACCCTTTCGCCTACATCATCGCTTACATCGAAAAGAGCACGCCTGGGTTTGGCTACCTCTCTCTACAGAGTAGGAAATTCCGAACATGCAGAGAAGATTTACCGGGAACTGCTTGTTCAGTACCCAAATGACGAACAAATTCTCAACGACCTTGCATGGATTCTTCAAGAGCATTTTCAGCGCTACGCCGCTGCACTTGAGCTGGCGAATAGAGCTTTACGCATTGCGCCCAATGATTCGTATGTTCTTGATACGAGGGGTACGATTCTGTCAAATATACCGGGCCGTCTTGCCGATGCCAAGAAGGACTTTGAAAGGCTTGTAGAATTATCACTCCCTGATACTTCCCAACGGGCAAAGGCGCTTCTACAACTGGGCCGAATTTGTTCAGATCTCAATGACCTTGATCAAGTAAAACAGCATCTGAAGGAAGCATTTGAGATTGACCGTAAACTCGATATATTCACAACGGAGGAAAGGTCGGAGATAAAGAGGCTCCAGAGAATTGAGGGGAACGGAGTTGAGGTTGAGAAGGTAAGAAGGTAGGAAGGTGGGAAGGGAAGAAGATGGGAAGATAGGAAGTGGGAAGGTAAGAAAAGAAGAAGAGAGGAAGATGGGAAGTGGGAAGGGAAGAAGATGGGAAGAGAAGAAGATGAGGAGAGAAGAAGGTAGGAAGGGAAGAAGGTAGGAACATAGGGCATTTCCAATGATTTTCATACAAATCAAGCTTTGGAGGCGAAGCGGCACACGGTTCGTAAACGCCTGCATATAAAGACTTTAGCGGGGTAAATGATAGAACACAGATTCATCGTTTTTTTGAGAAAAAAAGTTTGACATTATTGGACCTGACTGTTAATAT
>CAZWME010001137.1:0-1786 GCA_964634515.1 uncultured Pirellulales bacterium
CGATTTGCTTTTTGAAAAGGGCAGTGACAAAGTGGCTTCATCGGCAATAGAGGCGGTCAAATTACTTTGTGGGATTTTGAGTGCCGAAGAAGCCAAGGGATTCGATGCTATCATAGCCGGCCATACCGACGATATGCGTATCGCCCAGCCTGCTACACGTGCGAAGCATCCAACCAACTGGCATCTGTCTGCGCACAGGGCAATAGCTGTGTTGAATGTTATGACCGGCAGCAAAGTTGATCCCAAGCGGTTGAGCATACGAGGTTTTGGTGAATATCGGCCTTTAGCGGCGAATTTACCCGGCAAGAAAGGTAATCCTCAAAACAGACGAGTCGAAATTTACATTGTTGCTAAGGGAGTATAATTTCCAGAAAACGATTATCGTTCTATGAATCGGAAGCTGGAAGTAGAAAATATTTTTCAATGGCTGAACGCACGTTAATTATTATCAAGCCTGATGCTGTGCAGCGACATCTGGTGGGTGAGATAATCGGAAGATTCGAGAAAAAAGGTCTTAAGCTCGTTGCCGCGAAATTTTTACAACTGTCTGAAAAAAAGGCCGGCCAGCTCTATGCGGCCCATGTCGAAAAAGCATTTTATAAACCTCTGGTAAAGTATATTTCTTCGGCCCCGCTGCTTGTAATGGTCTGGGAGGCCGACGGTATTGTAGATATGACCCGAAAAATGATGGGAGCGACTTTCGGCTACTACGCTGAGATGGGCACCATCAGGGGGGATTTCAGCAGTTCCGAGAGATACAATCTCATTCACGGCTCGGACAGCACTGAATCCGCTCAGCAGGAAATCAAGTTGTTTTTCGCGCCGAATGAAATAGTGGATTACAAATTTACCGATGCACTCTGGCTCTACGGTAAAAACACCTAATCCGAAGAAATAAATTTCTTTCTAATTTTGGCAGGAAGTTTTCGGCGTGAGATGACGGACTGTAAGGCGCAAAGAATCTTTAGGTTGCTGCTTGCGTCCCTCGATGCGAAAATTTCCCAGATAATCCTTGATTAAACTGCGTATCAGTAGTATCATCTTGGTTTTGTTCTGAAATATGATAAACAAACCGCCTTAACCGAAAGGAGGGCAACTGATGCAAAAGCCCATGTCACGATTGTCAATACGAAAAGGGGCGATTTTTCTTTTTGTACTATTTTGCTGCTTAATAACAGCTCAATCGATTCACGGCGCAGGACCTCTGGCGAAAATCACTGTTGATGCGGGAGATTACACACGAATCGATACTCCGGTAATGGCGTTACTTGATGGTATGCCGTTGGGTTTTCCGTCTGATGAGATTCGCCTTGTGGAGATAAAAGGGTCGAGGCGTGTCGATGTTCCGGTGCAGCTTGAGGCGGGTAGTCCCCCGCGAATGTGGTGGGTTCTTTCCGGTAAAACTGAAGCGGGGAGCAAAAGGACCTATGAACTGGTCAAAGGCGGCCGAAGAGTGGGTCCTGGTGTCAGTGCGAAGTATAACGATAAGGTCCTGTGGTTAGAAAAGGATGGCAGGAAGGTTTTGAATTATAACCATGCTGTTGTTCCGCCGCCGCCAATAGAGGCTATGGGAGAGAGGTATAAAAATAACCGGGAACTGTATAATCGCAGTGGTTTTATTCACCCGTTATGGTCGCCGAAGGGTTCGGTACTGACAGATATTCATCCTGGTGACCATTATCATCATGTTGGAATCTGGATGCCGTGGACCAAGACAAAGTTCGAAGGTAAGAGTGTCGATTTCTGGAATCTTGGCGACAGTACGGGAACCGTTCGCTTCAATAGA
>CAZWME010001138.1:0-1785 GCA_964634515.1 uncultured Pirellulales bacterium
CCGGCGGTTGGGCCGGAACATTGCCTGTTAAAAGATACGAACAGAGCCCAATACGTAGCGGCCGAAGACGAAAAGGTGCTCGACGCATTCGAGCTGCTGACTAAACGCGAGGGGATACTGCCCGCCCTGGAAAGCTCACATGCCTTGGCGTACCTTATCAGCCAAAAGGGTAAGCTAAACGCTGAGACAATAGCGATTGTGAACCTTTCAGGCCGGGGCGACAAAGATGTTTCGATAGTAGAAAGATGCCGCCCATTGGACTATTGACAGTGCCAGTCAGTGTTTAAGTTAGTGTCAGTCAGTGTTAAGGATGTTATTGATGAAGACATACAACCAGGTTTTCTCGGAACTAAAAGAAAAAAACAGGACGGCCCTGATACCGTTTTTCGTAATAGGTGACCCGGATTTCGATACGAGTCTTGCCGTTGTCAAAACGGCCATCGATGCAGACGCTGATGTTCTTGAGCTGGGAATCCCATTTTCCGACCCGATCGCAGACGGGCCGACAATTCAAAAGGCCGACATTCGCGCAATGAAAAGCGGGATAAACATGTCAAAGGCTCTTGATTTTATCCGGCAGGTAAAAGAATACAGAGATATTCCAATCGGACTGTTGATGTATTACAACCTGGTTTATCAGTACGGCACAGAAAATTTCTTCAGCGATTTCCACAAAGCCGGGGTAAACAGCGTCCTGATTGCGGATTTAAGCATTGATGATGCGGATGAAATTGTCGGTCCAGCCAAGGCGGCAGGTCTTGATACGGTTTTTATGGTAACACCCGTTACCAAACCCCGGAGAATGGAACGGATAGCTTCGATAACAACCGGCTTTATCTATACCGTCTCGGTCCTCGGTGTTACAGGCAGCAGAGATCAACTTTCTAATACGCTCGATGACCTTATCGGCAAATTGAAAAAGCTCACAAACGTCCCGGTATGTGTAGGTTTTGGAATCAGCAAAGCAGAACATGCGGCTACCGTTGCTCAGGCGGGGGCAGACGGCGTGATAATCGGCTCAAAAATCGTGGGACTGATAGAAACTAATCTCAACGACAAAGAGAAGATGCTTGCCGGCATTTCAGCTTTCTTAACTGAAGTTAAAAACGCAATATAGAGCCTCTACCCCTTGATTTGGGCTTATCTTTCACATCTATTGCGTGATATCTTATGACACATCCCCATGAGGTATCCGACATCTCAAATTTATACTATCATACTTTTTGCAGATTTTCGCAATAAAAGCTTTTACATCTGCGTCTATACATAAGGTATAAGAACAGATCCTTGAAAACTGATTTCTGAGTATGAATTGGTCGGATCGTAAACTTAATCTTTTTGGGAGACTATTATTATGAAAAAGTATCTAATTCCAACCGTCGCCGTTCTGATGATTCTGGCTGTGACATTGGTCGCATTTGGCCAGCAGGAACGCAGAGGAGGCCGGCAAAACATCTCTGAGGAAGAAAGAGCCAAAATGAGAGAGAGATTTCAGAACATGTCTGAGGAGGAAAGGGCGAAGTTCAGGGCTGAAATGCGTCAAAGAGGCGGCGGACGCGGCGGATTTATGGGCGGCCAGAGCCAGGAAGAGGCCATCAAAGCGATTGAAGAGCAACTGGCCAAGCTCAAAGCAGCGCAAATCACAAGGCCGGAAGGCGGATTCCAGGACCTTTCCGATGAAGAAAGAGCCAAACTAAGAGAGAATATGACGAAAGTATTCCAGGACCGCCAGCAAGCCCTTCAGACAATTATTGCACAAGTCGCCAGACTACAGGGCCGAAGACA
>CAZWME010001139.1:0-1777 GCA_964634515.1 uncultured Pirellulales bacterium
GACGGAAACCGACTTGTTCGGTGAGCAGTGCGTTCTTTGCGGCGGCCTGACTTCATTAATTAAGGCCGGCTTTGAAACTCTGGTAGAAGCCGGGTATCAACCTGAGATCGCCTACTTCGAGTGTATGCACGAGGTTAAGCTGATTGTCGACCTGATGTATCAGGGCGGGATGAGCTATATGAGATACAGCATCTCCAACACCGCTGAGTACGGTGACCTGACACGCGGACCGAGAATAATTCCTGCTCAAACCAAAGGCGAAATGAAGAAGATATTGTCGGAGATTACATCAGGTAAATTCGCCGCTGAATGGGTCAAAGAATATAAATCCGGACAGAAGAAATTCAACAAGCTGTATAAAAAAGATCACGGCTGCCAGTTGGAGAAGGTCGGAAAAAAACTGCGCAAGATGATGAAGTGGATCGACTCGAAGGAAGCCTAAGCCTTGAACTTATTGATGGAGAATTGCCATGCGGCAGAAGGGGCAGAATCGATTTGGGATTGCTGATTGCCGGTTTGCGTTTGAGAGCTTGAAAATTAACAATCGACCTTGGGCAATTCCCATGTTTTGTTTTGCCGGTCTGCTCCTGAGCACTTTATTTGGAGGTTGTTCCGTCGTATCGCCAGACAGCGGGACAGAGGGGCAAAGGCTTAGTTTTGAGCAGAAGCTTTCGGCACCGTATGACCAGACAACGATAAAAGAGAGCCTCACTCTCGATGTGCTGCCCAGGATTCAACGGTCGCCGGATGAAATTGCACCACGCTTTGACGGAACCGAGCTGCTCAGTCAGGGCCTGAATGTTGTCGCCTCACTCGGACAGAGTAAAGACGGCTATCAAACCTGGTTCAATATGTTCGCCTTCCATCAGTACAGGCTGAATGTCATACGAAAATATTTCTTTTTCGTAGATGACAGGACCGGAACATTTCTTACCGGGACCGGGCGAGGCATCAAGTTTGATTGCGAGTTGGTCCTGTCGGAGGAGGTGCTTGGTGGAACCTACGCAGCCCAAAGCGAGAGGAAAGTCGCGATACTGAGGTATGTCCTGGAAAACCTTCGCAAAGACATAGATGAGCTTGGCGCTGATGTCGATTCGCCGGGGCAGAATAACAAAATGCTTGATATCAGCGGGATGCTCATGAACCAGGCATTCGAGATGATTTTTCTCAAGTTGGAATCATCACCGATGCTGACGGAAAGGCTGAGCCAGGACAGCGGTATCGAGTTCGAACACAGAAGTTTCAACAACGGTAAAATTCAAATGGTCGTCGAGAACGATGTTGTCAAAGTCAAAATCCGCCTGGGTGCGTTTGCACGCTGGCTGGGATATAAACAAAAAAAGAGCAGGCCTGTAAGCCGAGTTCTGTATTCTCACCGATAACGGCGAGTGGCGATCATTTATCTGGACCAACTGTTGCCAGTTGGCTCTCCCGAAGGTTCGGGAAGCGACCTACCCGCTGGTAGAGCGGTAAGCTTTGCCGCTCGCACCCGGGCCGAGTAACCAGCTGCTTGGTCTTGCAGGCGGTGGGGTTTGCCCTGCCGGTATCGTCACCGACACCGCGGTGCGCTCTTACCGCACCATTTCACCTTTGCCTGTTCCCCTAAGGGACATCGGCTGTGTATTTTCTGTGGCACTTTCCCGCCCCCGCGACTGCTTGTGCAGTCATGCGCGGGGGGGTGGCCGTTAGCCACCACCGCGCCCTGTCCTGCTCGGACTTTCCTCCCTGCATAGCTTTGTGCGATGCAGAGCGATCACCCGACCTGCTCTTTTTATTG
>CAZWME010001140.1:0-1777 GCA_964634515.1 uncultured Pirellulales bacterium
TGGAGAATCCGGCAATGCGTGAAGTTTTCGAAGACTTTGCCAAAGAAGAGCTTGGTCACAAAGCCCGTTTAGAGGGGGTAAAAAAGGGTGATATCCAGCCGAAAGCAGGGGAAGCAGCGAACCTTAAAATAGCAGATTATATGGTTGATATTGAGCCCTCGCCAAACATGGATTACCAGAGTGCAATTATTCTGGCAATGAAAAAAGAGAAGGCCGCATTTAAGCTTTACACTACATTAGCTTCAAAGATGCAGGACCCTGAATTGCATGATATGTTTTTGTCACTGGCCCAGGAGGAGGCCAAGCATAAGCTTCGCTTTGAAATTGAATACGACGATGAGATAATGAAAGAAAACTAAACACTTTCCGGTCTATAAAAGTCAGGGACGGCCACGATTAAGCAGCCATCCCCAATAAAATCAATACATCAATTAAGAAAATAGTCTGTAGTTAATCCTTGACCTTGCCGGTAGCGGCCCACTCCACTCCATTGCGGATGAGTTGCTTCATGTTGGGATCAAGAATAGCCTTGTGGTCGTGACCGAAGGCGTTATGGACACAGCGCCCTTTGCCGTAGGGCCTGGTGAAAACCAGCGGCTCGGTCTTTTTACTCCAGTCGGAGTCGGCGGAGACCAGCACTTCGATATCGCTGTCTCCCTGCAGTTTGGCATAAAGCTCGTCAAAAATCTTGAAGTCCTTCATTCCCCTGGTAATCGGATGTTCTTTATTAACAACCTTGGCTCCAAATACAGCTCGGGGACCGTGTCCTGATGTGCCCATTACCCACTTGCGGCCGCAGAGCTTGCCGAATTCGTCCCATTCGGGAAAAGAGGCGCTGGCAAGATGCTGAACATAGAAACCCTTACCCTTCTTGACAAACTCCAGCAGGTTTTCTTTTGCCTGACCTGTGATAGTTGGGCCTCTGTTGAACATAGTCAGCAGGATAACGTCGTACCTTCCCAGTGCAGTATTTGATTCGAGGATCAGGGGATCTTCACATACCTTGACATCAAAACGAGGTGAAGAGACCAGCACCTCACGTGTCTTTTCAGAGATTTCACGCCAGTCATGATATGGCGCCACATCATCACCTGCAATCAGCAGCACGCGGACCTGGCCTTGTTGTTTGGGCTGTGCGGCCACATCCACAACAACACAACACATTACTGCCAACAATGCTGCAAAAGCTAATAGTCGAACACTTCGCATAAAATACCTCCTTTGCGTTACTCAATTAGATTTCGGGTACAGTGTTACCCACTTTTACGTTTACACTTTATAGTTTTATTTAAGGACGAACTATCTTATCATCAATGACCGGAATTTCAAGGTTTTTTCAAAGCTGATTTCCTTAAGGCATCTTGTAAACATCGATCAGGTCGTCCTCAAATACAGTTAATGTATCCTGTCGGAACTTCCTGAAATCATCTACATCGGGATGCCCTGCGAATGGAACCCAAAAATGCCTTCTACTGGCATTGCGCCAGACCAATGCGTATGCAATTCTGCAAGCTACGGTGTCGTTTTTCAAAGGTTCGAGCAGTTGCTTAGTAAAGAAATATGTCGGGCTCTCGGGGGGCAGACCATTGCCGGGGCCAACCTCTGTTAAGGCGGCAATCTTTCCCCTGAGTTCGGCAAGTTCAACAACAAGGCGAGCACTGGCAGCGATCGATTTGCCCTGTCCGGAATAGTTGTCTATCCCGATGATGTCCACATATGCGTCTCCGGGATATCCGGATTCCGAAGCAGTGAAAGAATTCTTATCTGTGTTCAGGGC
>CAZWME010001141.1:0-1772 GCA_964634515.1 uncultured Pirellulales bacterium
CTGATGCGCCTCAGCAGCGCTGGCCACGGCGTCCCCTCCCGTTCGTAGCACGTTCTGAGTAAAGGTAGCACCAAAGGGACGCCTCGTCAAGCGCTAACTGCAAATGTTTTTGGGCCCCTGCAGACACTTCGCCTCAGTACCCTCTGGACCACGGACGCCGGCCTGAAGGACCTGCAGGAGGCATTGCCGGGGGTGATGATCATAGGCCCGTAAAAGGCTATCCATGGGCGGGCCGGCAGACATCTGGCGCGCGGTTGTGTTCACGTCCTCACCTCCACGACCTCCCTGTCCGCCTTTCCCTCCGCCACTACTGCGTCTTCCAGACTTGGCTCGGTCGAAGCCGGGCCGTGCTCATTTCCGGCGGTTGACTTCTCCACAAAATGCACTACAATGCCATGAGCAACCTAACGGTTCGCATAAGGACGAGCGCTCGGTGGGGAACGTGCGGATGCGAGCTAAGGATTTGCCTTCAAGGGAGGCGATGCGAATGAAAAGAGAGAACAGTCTGCTATTGACGCTCGGCGCCGTGTTGCTGGCGCTGCTGGTCGTTCCCGCTGCGGCCGAGGAGATTCCCGACCCGCTGCCCGATCCGGACGGCAAACCGGCCGACATGAGCAAGCCCGTGCAGGTGTACATCCTGTTGGGCCAGTCCAACATGCTTGGTGCTGGTAAGGTTGCCGGCGACACGGACGGCACCCTCGAGTATGCGCTGAAGACCAAAAACAAATACCCATACCTTGTCGATGACGCCGGCAACTGGACCGTACGTAAGGACGTGCGAAACGTGCGCGTCATGGGAAGCGGCACGGGCCCGATGACGGTGTACAACAACGAATGGATGTCCATCACGGGCGGAAGCATCGGCCCGGAAATGGGCATCGGCCATTACGTGGGCCAGGCCACCGATGCACCGGTGATGATCCTCAAAAGCTGCATCGGCAACCGCGCCCTCGGCTGGGACCTGCTGCCGCCGGGCAGCGAGGGCTGGGAGTACCCAGAGGGCGGCAAAACCTGGGTTTTCCCGGGCTACGGCGGTTCGCCCGAGAAATGGGAAAAGGGCACAACGCCGGTACCGATCGGCTGGTACGCCGGCAAGCAGTACGACGGCGACGTCCGCAATGCGAAGACGGTGCTGTCCGAGCTCGACACGTATTACCCCGACGCCGTCGGATACGAGGTCGCCGGCTTCTTCTGGTGGCAGGGCGACCGGGATCGCTACACGGCCGGGCACGCCGCCCGCTACGAGCAGAACCTTGTTCACTTGATCGGGCAACTGCGTGAAGATTTTGATGCGCCGGACGCGAAGTTCGTCTGCGCCACGCTCGGCCAGACCGTCATAGGCGCCACGGGCAACGAAGGGCTCGTCCTCGATGCCCAGTTCGCGGTCAGCGATGCGGAGAAGTATCCGCAGTTCGAAGGCGACGTCGCTACCGTGTACAGCAACCCCCTCAGCATGGGCGGCGCTTCCAACAGCCACTACAACCGCAATGCCGAAACCTACATGAACGTCGGTGAGGCCATGGGCGAGGCGATGGTGACTCTGATCATCCCCGAGCCTTCGTCGCTGGCACTGCTGAGCCTCGGCGGGCTGATGATGCTGCGTCGTCGTAAGTAACTGCGCCGCCTGCAAATCCGGGCGAGGCGAAACAGAGTTTGGACAATCACGTTAAAGGGGGCTTAGTGCTAGATTCCCATGTCCAGCCATAGATATTGCCTTGTCAGGTCATCCAGTTTGAAAAGGGCATAGTCGGGCACGTGGCCGGTCCCCGGCG
>CAZWME010001142.1:0-1769 GCA_964634515.1 uncultured Pirellulales bacterium
AGGAGATAAAAATTTTGGAAATATTTTATTTTTGTTTTTGAGAGTGAGCGTTTTTGACTGATATTTTTGCCACAGAGCACACCGAGAACACAGAGGTTTTATAGATTTAGCCAGCTTTGGCGTCTATCGGCCTTACCTTTACTCGAAGCAAGCTTCTGCAAAAGGCCCGGCTTTATCCGCCAGGTTCCCAATAGAATGGGACCCCATTAGTGAAGCCGGATAAATCCAAGCATATTAGGGAATAAGAGGATTAGAGATTCATGAATTGGGGATTTTTGGTTGTTTTTTAGTTTTTTAGCGTTTCTTGTCGAAAATTGGCGTTATTTTTTACTTGTAAGTTATATATCAATGGTGTAAATATTCTTTAGATTAAGCGATCGAGCGAGCAACTTTGGGATTTGTGTTTTTGGGATCAGGATGCCTTAGGTGCAAAAACGCGTGGTACGCGGAAAGTGGAAAAAATTCGGGATGTTATACGGAAACCATATATACATTGTTAGGGCATGAGAATAATAACGATATAACAGGATACAACATGGCGAACAAGAATCTTACAAGTGCCAAAAAGGCAAAAAATGACGAGTTTTATACCCAATTCGGTGATATTCAGAAAGAGATCGAAGCGTACATGGAATACAACACCGATGTTTTTCGCGGCAAGGTGGTGTACTGCAACTGCGACGATCCGTACGAGAGCAATTTCTTTCGATACTTCGTGCTCAATTTCAAAAAACTCGGTTTGAAACAGCTTATCACCACCAGCTACAAGCCCTCGCCCTTAGCCAACACACAACTGAAATTGTTTGGCGACAACAAGTCTCTTACAAAACCAAAAGGTCGGCCAAAGGTAACCGCCAATAAGTTTGTTATCAATAAAGTGCACGATATAGATGGCGACGATGAATTCAACCTTAAGGATGTTGCCAAGCAGTTAAAGGCAAACAAACACAATGAGTGGACGCCGCTTGAAGGGGACGGCGACTTTCGCAGCGATGAATGTATAAATCTGCTCAAACAATCAGATATAGTTATAACAAATCCCCCATTCAGCCTGTTTCGTGCATATGTTAAACAACTTGTTGATTATGACAAAAAGTTTGTGATTATTGGCAGCATGAGCGCGATTACCTACAAAGAAATATTTCCACTAATCAAAAATAATAATTTGTGGTTAGGAAATGGTTTTCATGCTGGTAATGCGTATTTTTTTACGCCTAATACGCGCGATTTCGCTTCGGGAGTTTATGATGCAAAAACAGGTTTAGTGAAGTTCCGCAATGTTTGTTGGTTTACCAATCTCGACCACGGACGACGTCATCAGCCATTGCCGCTGATGACAATGAAGGAAAATTTGAAATACAGCAAACACAAACAAATTAAGGGCAAGAGAAAGTACGTCAAATACGACAATTACGATGCCATAGAGGTTCCGTTTACCAATGCCATTCCAAGCGACTATGACGGTGTCATGGGCGTACCGATTAGTTTTCTTAATAAATACAGCCCGGAACAGTTTGTGATTTTGGGAATGTGTGAAAATATAGACCTGTATAAATTGAAGACGAAATTTTACACTACAGCTGAATGCAAGAAGGCATATTTAGATAAGTTCGGAAAAAAAGGAACGTATGATTTAAATGCAAGCGGAGTCGTTTATCGCGATGGCTTACTAGAAAAAGTTTATCAACGGGTTCTTATCAAACACAAGAGGAAAACATAATGGAAACAACTTTAAAGACCGAAATCACTGTCAAAGAAATCTGCGATGG